>JBEKXM010000254.1:0-6906 GCA_049512115.1 Tepidisphaeraceae bacterium
GGTTTTTCCAGCGAACGCAGCGCCACCACCAGCAAACCAATCACCAAGGCGCAGAAGTACAAGAGCCGGTTGATCAACTCAACGAGCAGATAATTGGCATTCTGTGAGAAATCGATGCTGGAGAAAATGTTGATAATGATCGCGGCGGCGGCGACGCCGAGCAGGAAAAGGACCTGCCCCATTTTCCGCGACGGAGAGGGGGGTGAAGCGATCGTCGGCGGGCTGGCGGGGCGGGTCAATTCCCACCAGAGCCGCCCCAGCCACGCCAGGAGCAATACGCCGCCCACCGCGCCCAGCTCGATGAAGAATCGAACGATAAAATCGTGGGGATCGTGGATTTCCTCCGAAGCCGCCGGCAATCGGTCGCGCGGATAGTTCGGCCCGAAATTCTCCCAGCCCGTTCCGCGCAGCGGATGACGCAGGAACATCCGCCATGAACCCATCCAATACCGCCAGCGGAAGTTGAGGCTGCTGGTCGGCAATCCATGGCGATACAGGCCATGCCCCACAACCGCCAGGATGGTCAGGGCCACGAGTCCCACGCCGATCCAAAACCATCGCTTGGATTGGCGGGCGAGCGGCCCGCGCCAGTTCCACCACACGGCGAACAATGCCGCCACCAGCACCGGCATCACCATCGCGGCCTTGGAATGCGTATAGAACAGCAGCCAGATCGCCAGCGGCGCCGAAAGCCCCAGCGCCACGGTCCAGCCGGGATCGTCCCGGTCCTTGATCCGCTGGATCGCCACCCCCAGCCCGATCGCCAGGAAGAGCACGACCAGCCCGGCAAACGAATTGGCCGAGGAATTGAACCCAATCAGTTCGCCGATCTTTTTGGCGAACTGGATTCCGTTGAAGCTGTTCGGATCGAATCCCTGTTGCTGAAGCAGCTTGTTTTGCTGTTCCAGGAGCATGGGCATGTCGATGAATTTGTAATAGAACCCGCGAACGAGAAAAACCAGGAGCAATCCGAACGCCGCCGCCGCGACGATCCGCAGCCGCATCCAGCTTCGCACGAGTTGCGCCATTGCCCACAGCAAGGCCATCGCCGCCAGGACATTGCTCGTGGAGACGATATTCGCGAACTTGTCATCGGCCCATTTCGCGCTGAGCGCCATCCATGCCGCCAGCGGCACGATCAAAACCAGCGACCCGTTCCACCGAAGCGTGTAAGTCTTGTCCAAACATCTCCGCGCCAGCACGAGGATCGCCGGCAAACAGCAAAGCAGATCGAGGAAGATGGAAGTGTCCGCTCCCGCGCCGCGTGGGATGGGCGTGCCGCCGACGCCGACCTCGAATGGATCGCGGATCGTTTCCAGCAACATGCAGCGCGAGGCCACGAGCGCCAGAGCCAGGCCGAACGCCAATTGCGTCAGCATGGCGCGCCAGTCGATTGCCGGCCGCGGATCGCGGACGGCGTGGTAGTAATGGGTCTTTGATTGCATTGCGAAGCCGGGATCAAGAAATTCAAAAATCGAAACTCGAAGTTCGAATCAAATTCGAAGTCTGAAATTCGAATTTCGAATTTGATTCGTCATTCGAATTTCGAATTTCGAGTTTCCTCCTTATACGCCACTTGCTCCAACAGCGCGACCACGCCCAGGATCAACATCGTCTGGGCGAATATCAGCACGGCAAATCCTCCGCTGACGTGCGGGAGCAGGATTGCCGCGATGCTCGTGGCGGCCGAAACCAGGTACAGGCACAGCACCGCCGTCCGCCGGGACATTCCGCGGTTCACCAGCCGATGGCTGAAATGGTTGGTGTCGCCGACGAACGGGCTTTTTCCCCGCATGAGGCGGATGATGCTCACAACCACCAGGTCGTACAACGGCAGTGCCAGCACGATGACAGGCGCGAAGACGGAATACCAGTGGCTTTGCCATCGCGTGCCGGGTGTCAGATAGGTGGTCCGCACGGTCAGGACTCCCAGAACCAGCCCGATGAGCAGGCTGCCGCCGTCGCCCATGAAAATCTTGGCCGGCGGGAAATTGTGCCAGAGAAATCCCAGGGTCGAGCCCAAAAGCAGCGCCAATCCGGCGGCGACGAACCATTGTCCGATCGACAACGTCGCGACCAGAAACGCCGCCGTGCAGACCGAGGCAACGCCTGCCGACAGACCGTCCATGTTGTCCAGGAAATTGAATGCGTTGGTGACGGCGGCGATCCAGAGGATCGTGAGGAGGGTGGAAACCGCTTTGCCGCCGGGTGCCGTCTGATCCAGGAACGTCAGGACCCGCAGGTTCGCCGCCAGGACCAGCGTCATAATGATGAGCAGTTGCACGATGAGCTTGAAAATCGGGCCGAGGGCTCTTTTGTCATCCCACAAGCCCAGTACGTGAATCGCCGCTGCCGCCAGAAGGATTTCCCAGGCCAGGGGCATCTGCAAGCGGGCCCCCGACCAGTAAGCGTCGATTTGACCGGCGATGGCCGGGCCGACAAGCGCCGGCGAGCGCAAAAATCCCGGCGGCTGGGCGAACGTCAGATATCCCAGGCCGGCGATGATCGGCGCCGCCAAACCCCAGAATATCCCCACCCCGCCCCCCAGCGGCTTGGGGTTATCGTGAATCTTCCTGCCGCCCGGACGGTCCACAAAACCTATCCGAACGGCAATCCCCTTCATCCAACAGGTCACGAGCCAGGAGATGGCAAAGCTCAACGCGATCAGGCAGAGGATGACCAGTGTCATGTATCAGAAAACCAGGGGCGAAATTGCACAACGAAGATGCACAGCGCGAGCTCTGCCCGCAACCCAAGGAATTTTACCGCGAAGGCGCGAAGGACGCGAAGTGGCGCGAAGCTAAAATCAACTCTTTTTCTTCTTCGCGCAACTTCGCGTCCTTCGCGTCTTGGCGGTAACGCATTTGACGATAACCGATGGAGCGGCGAAGCGGCGTGATCCCGGAAAATCTTCGCCTGGAGAGAAGAATTTGCAGGATATCAACGAAGCAGGGCCGAAAAAATAAAGACCCCATCGAGGGGTCCTGATTCAAACCGCCATCATCGCAAGTCGGTCACGGAACCCGTTGACGCAGAAAATCGATCTGGTCTTTCAGTTCCTGCAACTGGCGGTTGAGCACGCGCCGGTCCTCCGGACCGCTGACGTGCTCGATGGACTTGCGAATCTGCCGAGCCTCCAGTTCCAGGCGCTCGATCTCCGCGATGAGGTCGGATTCGGGATTGTAAACTGCGCTCATCGCGCCTCCGTGTATGCGACTATCTTGATTGTAAGTCATGCGTTTGTCGCTGGCAATCGCATTACTTGAAGAATTCGGCTAAATCGAGACCGGCTCTGAGGTTGGCTTGCCAATTTTGATAACCCTGGCCGGTACCCCGACAACGGTTGCCCCGTCGGCCACGTCCTGAATCACCACCGCCCCGGCTCCGACCACGGCGTTCGCGCCGATCTTCAGGCACTGTAGGATATTACACCCCATACCGATAAAAGTTTCATCCCCAACGCTCACCCTCCCCGCCAGGGTCGCCGAGGGGCAGATATGCACGGCCCGGCCGATCTGGCACTCATGGTCGATCACCGATGAGGTGTTCACGATCACGCAATCCTGGATATTCACGTCCGTCGATATCACCGCCCCGGCGGCCACCACGACGTTGTGTCCCAGCCGGGCCGTCTCCGAAATGCAACTGCCCGGATGGATCGCGTTTACCATCTCGAAACCCTGCTCCGAAATCTTCCGGAAGTATTGGAGCCGCGGATGGTTATCCCCAATGGAAATGATCGCTCCCTTGACCTTCTGGCTCTTGAGCTTTGGCAACAAATTTACCTGCCCCAGCACCGGCAGCCCGCCAACCTCTTGGCCCGTAAGCTGCGGATCAGCATCCAGAAACCCGATTGGCCGATGCACCCCCGCCGTTCGCAGGATGTCCAAGACAACCCGACCATGCCCGCCGGCGCCGATCAAGACAACGTCCATGGTTCCAATTATCGGACGCTGGGCAGGGGGGACAATAGAAAAATGGGATTTGTGGGACGCCGAAAGCTGCGGTTCGAGCACCGGGGGTTGGCAGGGGGTTCAAATCTTGTCACTGCGCACAGTATAATGTTGCCCACTGGACTTGCGCGGAGTGGAGGCTGCGTTGAAGAACCTACCGGAAACAAGGAACGCACTGGTGATGCGAACGGACTTCTCGGACGACGTGGCCTGAGAATCGATTTGTGCGTCGATTCGAAAACCAGTGGGAGAGTTCAAAGCCTACGTAGATTTTGTAAGTGACCCAGCGTACGCGGGTGTCACCACCGCACAACTGCTTTCACTTTATCATCGAGACTCGAACCGCTCGGTTGCTTTCATCGTCGATCAAATGGCGTTGTTACACCCCGATCATCCGATTCTTGTTGTGGACCTATACACGAAGCCTGGTCGCACATTCCGTGTCATTCCCTCCGAGATGTGGGCTGTTGAAAACAATCTCTCGATTGCGAACATGGACTTCGCCGAATTTGCAGATGCCACCGATGCCGATGGAATATTTCGGGGCTTTCCGTCGGATTAGCTAAGCCCGTGAAGAGGGACTATACAGGATTATCGCCGACGCTGCTGGTGAATTCGATATACAGGCGCAATGTTGGCGAGCAGCCAATTGCGCAGTTTGAACTTGCCCCGGTCGGTGGGGGCTGGACATGCGAATTCGCGGCGGGACGGCGGACGGCTTTGGGTGAATGGGCTGGCTGCCCAGTATAGCATCGCGTTTGCCTGGTTCCTGCCGCGACAATAATATGTGTACACACACGTACATGGAGATGGCATGGCCACGAAAACAATCACGATTGATACCGAAGCCTATCGCCGGCTCAAAAACGTCAAGCAAAGCGGCGAATCCTTCAGCCAGACCATCAAGCGAGTCGTGCACGAACCGATCGATTTCAAGCAGTGGATGACGTCCATCGAGAAAGATCCGCTCAGCGATCAGGCGGTCGAGGCGGTCGAAGCGGTTGTGTCCGGGCGTCGCAATCGCCGAAATCGGAGGCGGTTCCGTGGCGCTGCTTGATACGACGGTCCTGATCGATCTGGGGCGTCGGCCGCAGGTTCCGGCCCATCAACGTGCCCGCGCCGCGGTGCAGCGCCTGCTCGCGAGCGGGGAAATGCTATTCACGTCCAGGATCAACGAGGCGGAATTCCGAGTCGGGCCGGAAATGTCCGACCAGCGCCGGAGGGAATTGGAGCGAGTTGAACGCATCCTGGCGGCGATCGTAATCCTGGAGTTCAATGCCGAGGCCGCGTTGCGCTACGCCGTCATTAAGGCTGCGATGTTCAAACGAGGCCGGCCGGCCGGCGATTGCGGTGCGCTGATCGCGTCGGTTGCGCTGGCCCACGGGCAGTCGCTGTTGACTCGAAATCCCGGGCATTTCAGGCATATCCCCGGCCTGATCGTTCAGTCGTATTAGAGACCATGGCGGCGTGCACGGGAATTTCCGGCTGGGAACGCGGGGCCTGCAACTTAAGAATGTCCAAGGACCGGGTGAGGAACGTACGGTTCTTCCAGCTTCGCAATCTCATCGGCCGAGAGTTGCACCGCCACGGCGGCCACGGCGTCGTCCAGGTGATGAGGCTTGGTCGCGCCAATGATCGGCGCGCTGATGTATGGCTTGCTGAGTTGCCAGGCGAGGGCAACTTGTGCCATCGGAATCCCGCGGGCCTTGGCGATTTCTTCGACCCTTACGGCGACGACACGGTCGGCGTCGGCGGTGCGCAGGTACATGGTTTTTCCGAATTCGTCGCTGGCGGTCCGTGGCGTGGTGGTCTGCTGATCCCACGGCCGCGTCAGGCGGCCACGGGCCAGCGGGCTCCATGAAATTACGCCGATGCCTTCGGCCTTGCACAAGGGCATCATTTCCCGCTCTTCCTCGCGGTAGAGGAGGTTGTAATGGTTCTGCATCGAGACGAAGCGAGTCCATCCATGCGCGTCAGCCAGGTAAAGCGCCTTGGCCAACTGCCAGGCGAACATGGACGATGCTCCGATGTAACGCGCTTTGCCCGACTTGACGGCGTCGTGCAATGCTTCAAGCGTCTCTTCGATCGGGGTCTCGTAGTCCCATCGGTGAATCTGGTAGAGATCGACGTATTCGGTGCCGAGCCGGCGCAGGCTGTGATCGATCTCGGTGAAGATCGCCTTGCGAGACAGTCCGGCGCCATTGGCGTCGGGCCGCATGCGGCCATGCACCTTCGTCGCCAACACAATCTGGTCGCGGGGCGCGAAATCCCGAATCGCCCGGCCTGTAATCTCCTCGCTCGTGCCGTCGGAATAGACGTTGGCGGTGTCGAAGAAGTTGATCCCCGCTTCAATCGCCTGCTTGAAAAACGGGCGGGCCTGGTCTTCCGGCAGACTCCACGGGTGCGCCCCGCGCTCCGGCACGCCGTAGCTCATGCAGCCAAGGCAGATCGCGGATACTTTGAGCCCGCTTTTTCCGAGTCGCACGTACTTCATGGGTTCCTCGCAGAAAAGTTCATTTTTTCAAGAAGCCTTGGCCCCGCAGTTCCGCGACCAGATGGTGGCGAGTTGGATATTTCTCCTTCAGCGTGCGTGCCTGCTGTTCAGCCAAGCTGGATTGATCGCTGCCGGAAAGAGCCTCGCGGAGGTCGGCCAACAGCATGGCAATCTGGCGGTAGGCGTCGAGGTTTCGTTCCTTCACGACTTCCTCTGTTTTGCGGAGAATTTTCGCGGGATCGGCGGCCATGTCGGCGAGTTTCTTGGCTCTGCGCCGAGCGGCCGCGTCGGCGTCTTTGCGATCGTTTTCGAGTTGGATTCCTTCGGCCGCCGCCGTTATTTCGGCGATGGTTCGATCCAGGCGGATGGTCGGCCACGATGGCGTGTTTTGGCTCTTCTGATACTCCGCCAGGATCTCGCTTCGCACCGCCACATGAGGGTCTGCCATCAATTGACAAA
>JBEKXM010000255.1:0-6900 GCA_049512115.1 Tepidisphaeraceae bacterium
TACCGCTGGCACAATACGCGTCGATTCCGCGGGCCAGATCATATTTCGGTTCATAGCCGAAACTCCGGTGCGATTCGGTTATATCAGCCTCGGTCCAATCCTGGGTGAAACTGTACGGATTTTCGAAATAATCCGGCTCAAGATTGGTTTTCAGCACTCTGTTGAGTTCGGCGACAACCTCATTAAAGGACCACGACTTTCCGCTGCCGACGTTGAACATGCCGCCGCGGTTTCCCTTCATGGCGCGCAAGTTCGCCTGCACGACGTCGCCGACGTAGACGAAATCGCGCCGCTGTTGCCCGGCGGTGAAGATGCGCGGACGTTTGCCGCCGCGCATCTGCTTGGCAAGCTGATGAATCATGCTGGCGAATCGGCCCTTGTGGTCTTCGCCGGGACCGTAAACGTTGAAATATCGCAATCCGATGATCGGGTGCTTGAGCTTGCCGCGATACAGGTCGGCCAGGTGCTCCATCGCCAGCTTGGAATAGGCGTAGGCGTTCAGGGGCTGGGGGCTGGCGGATTCCTTCATCGGCGCCTGGCCCCGCCCGTAAACGCTGGCGCTGCCGGCCCAGATCACCCGGCTATGCCAGTCCCCGGCGAGATTCAGCACGTTGCGGAAGCCTTCGACGTTGTTGGACATCATCTTCCCCTGATCCGTGACCGTCGTGTCCGTGATCGAGGCCTGATGGAAAATGACCTGGCAAGGGTCGAGGCGTGCCAACGGCGAAAGGGGGGACGAGACATCCAGGGTAACCACGTCGCCCCGGAAGCCGATGAGGTTGCTCCAATGGGCCGATGAGAAATCATCGACCACCACCACGTCATGCCCGTCCGAGGCGAGCTGAAGCGCAAGATTCGATCCGATGAACCCAGCTCCGCCGGTGACCAGAATCCTCACGCGCTTCTCCGTCTCATGTTAGGGTCATGTGAATTGCCGGTCATTTTCGCATCCCTGTCGCGGTAAGAACGGCCAAGTTGGCGGACCATCCACACCATCTGAACACGGAACGCCGCCCGCCCGAAATCGCCTCGCCGCTTGCAACCTGTGATCCACGATTCAGTAAGGGCAATTACGCCGCTTCCAGCAACGGCGGCTAAACGTCCATCGGCACGGCCGTTGCATCCCAAATACGCGTCGTCGCCGTGTAAACCCGGTGACGGCATTGAAATTTAGCCCATTCTTCCCCCGATGTGAAGGATCGCCTCAGTTTCTAACCTGGAGCCTCCTTCATCAGCCCCATTTGAAGCCGACCTTGCCCGGGTCGGCTTTTTTACTGCGCCTATCGCTCCCATTGGGCGCACCATTGGGTCCAGATGTCCCGGTAAACCTTCTCGACTTGGCGGGCAAACCTCGGGCCGTCCATCAGGGGCGACCGGCTAACCTGGGTACGAAGTTTGGAACGGAGGGTAATCAGCCGCGGCAGGTCCAAGGCCAACCCGGCGGCCGTTTGAATGAACTGCTCGGGCGAATGCGCGATCAGTTCGGGCAAGCCGGCGGCGTTGAGGATGCTCGCCGCCGCCCGCCCCGCGGCCGAGCGGCCGGTCAGCGTCACCACCGGCACCCCCATCCACAGCGCATCGCATGTGGTCGTGATGCCGTTATACGGCAACGGATCCAGAGCGATATCGATTCGGTCATAAATCCGCAAATACTCCTGGCGCGAACAGGACGCTGCGAAGTCGATTCGCTTGAACGGGACCCCGACCTCGTCGAACGTGCGGCGAATTTGGCCACGCTGGCTTTCCGAAACGCTGAGCATCAGGACCCGTGAATCGGGAACCTTGCGCACGATCTGCGCCCATATCCGCAATGTCCGCGGATTGATCTTGCAGGGATTGTTCAGGGATCCGAAAACAATCGGCCCATCCTGCTCCGCCTGACGCGGGAGCGATTCGCTCAATGGATCGTAACAGCACCAGCAGCCGGGCAATCGAATGGATTTCTCCGAATAGATCGAATCGTCTCCATCGGGCGGATCGATGCAGGAATCGGTCAGGCGATAGTCGATTGCGTCAAGCCCGGTGCCCCCCGGATAGGCCAGCCAGGTGACCTGGATCGGCGCCGGCTTCCGCGCGAAGACCAGCAATCGGTTATCGCCCAGGTGCATGGCCAAATCCACCAGGATGTCGATGGGGATTTCGCGGATGCGCGCCGTGAGGCGCTGATCGTCGTCCGCGGCGACATCGTGCCACACGTCCGCTACGGAGCGATGCAGCTCGGTGAACTCGTCCGGCCGCCGCACGCTGGCGAAGCAATGGACCTCGACTTGCCCCCGGTCGTGGGCGGCCAGCAGGGGCAAAACAAAATGCGCCTCCGCCTGGTCGAAAAAATTGGGCGAGACGTATCCGATCTTCAAACGGCGGTTAGGCGCGGAATAATTCAGGTGCTTGGGGATTTCCTTCGCCAGCGGACGAGCATGGGCCTCGTTCCAACGCGCCATCTCCGCCGCGAGCGCCCGGCCATCGTAATCCGGGTGAAAATGCAGCGCGTAAACCAGATTGCTGTGCGTTACGCTGTTCGCCCGGACCGCAATCGCCCGGCGATACCAGGAAATGGCCTCGTCCAACCGCCCGGCGTCCTTCAATGCCCCGGCGAAATTGTTGACGATCCGCGCATCCTCCGGACGCAGCGCCGCGGCCCGGCCATACCACTCGATCGCTTCATCGGCCTTCCTGTCGCGCACGAGCGCCGTCCCCAGATTGCTCATTGCCTCGGCATAATCCGGACGGAATTCGATCGCCCGGCGAAAGGCGGCGATCGCTTCCGGGAAACGCTCCTTCTTCAAAAGCGCCCCGCCGAGGTTGCAATGGGCGTTGGCCTCATCCGGCTTCAGCGCCAGGGCCTGGTGATAACAGGCGATCGCCTCGTCGATCTGATTCCGCCGCTGAAGCACGTTGCCGAGGTTAGAGAGCGCTTCGGCATAATCGGGCCGGATCGCCAGGGCTTTGTGATAGGCGTCGGCCGCCAGATCCAGCAGGCCCATGGCGAAAAGGACCAGCCCGCGATTGGAGTGATAGTCCGCCGCATCGGGCCGCAGCTTGATCGCCCGTTCGATCAAGCCCAGAGCTTCGTCGTGACTCCCACGCTGGGACAAGAGGGTGCCCAGCATCGCCATCGCATCCGGCTCATCCGGCTCCGCCCCCAGGATCAGCCGGTACAATTCCTCCGCCTGATCCAGGCGTCCCGCGCGATGATGCGCCGCGGCCAGCTTCAACGCCTCGTGAACCGTCAGCTCCATCGGGGCATTTTAAGATTGCCGATCACCGATTGCGACCCGGGCGACTTCGAAATTGGACGTAGCGTGTTCCCATAAATTAGGGACAGTCACCTATTTCTGTTCACAGAAATAGGTGACTGTCCCTAATTAATTGTCCCTAATTAATTCACGGAAATAGGCGACTGTCCCTAATTAATTTCGCGGCAAATTTCGCGGCAAGATCGTCCGCGGATTCTCCGAATCGGAAATCATCGAAATCCGTCATTTACGTCGGCAAACGTTTGATTATCAGCGTTCCGTCCGGCTGAGGTTGCGCATTGAAGTTTCCCCCGCGTCCCAACAAATTCGCCATGTTCTGATGCTCTTTGGCCCGTTGCGTTGCGCCCTGGGTCCACATCATGTACAAAGTCGGATGCACGACCGCCAGTGGCCTCACCACGTCACGCTCTTTCCTCAGCTTCTCGTTGCCTTCGATTGCCTGCTGGCTGCAAAACAGGATGCAATTCTGCCTCAGCCACCAATGGACCGACGTGTCCTCCCAGATATGGCCCCGAACGATATCCATCGGTCGGTACCCTTGGGTCGCGAACTGCTTGATCCAATAGTCGAGGAATTGTTCATTGACGTGATGGTTCCCACCCTGAAATGGAACCGCTGCCGAAAACAGCACGCAATCGCCGTGCGCCGCCAGTGCCCCCACCAGATTCGACGCCGCAGCGGGGCGAAGATGTTCCGCCACTTCCAGGCAAATCACCAGATCAAATCGCCGGCCGAGTGAAAATGGCTGCTCCAAATCCATGATCTGGATCAGCCCGAGGTCAACCACGACCGCATTTCGGTCCAGCCACGGCCCCTCGATCCCCATCACTTCCTGAACTCCCAGTTCGCAAGCCGTCTTAAGCCACGTTCCCAACCCGCATCCCACGTCCAGCACCGATCGCAGCTCGATATAGTGACTGATCAGCGAAAGGATCCGGCTTGCCGATTGATGGGTCTGTGCCTCATATTCGCTCTGTTGTTTTTGCAGAGCGTGATAAATCTCCGTTCGTTTGTCGCCGTTCATAAGCCTCTCGCCACTCAGCCAGGATTTTCCCGTTGAACGGAATTAATTTGGCCCACGACCCCCATGAAGCATGATTGACGATTCTATCAAACCTCCGACTCTGGTCCAGCCGGCATTGCCTTGGATAACCACCATTCCAAATCAGGCGGCGCCGGGCAATCGCAATTGGCGGCGGCGGGATTAGAATCTGGGGCATGTCGAACTCCTGGGATACGTTCGAGCGGTATCGGCAAAAGGGTCTGGACGCCCGGCGGGCCGGGCAATGGGACTCGGCGCGGGTTTATCTCCTCGAGGCGGCGCGGGCCATGGTGGACCTCAGCAAGGAGGCCCAGGGCGAAGAGCTTCGCGAAGCCCGGCGGCAGACGGCGGCCAAGCTGCTGGAACTGGCCCGCGATAGCGATAAGGCCCGCAGCGAGAATCGCAAACAGTCCGCCAGCGCCACGCGCCAGTCCGCCGGCGAGGCGGAGGGGACGGCTTCGGCCGGGCAATGGCTGGTGAAGGAAAAACCCTCGATCCGCTTCGACGACGTGGCGGGGTTGGAGGACGTGAAGCAGGACATCCGGCTGAAGATGATCTACCCGTTCGAGCACGCGGACCTGGCGGCGAAATTCGGCATCCGGCCCGGCGGGGGGGTGCTGCTCTACGGTCCGCCCGGAACGGGCAAGACCATGCTGGCCAAGGCGACCGCCGGCGAGATCGACGCGGCCTTCTTTCGCATCTCGCCCGCCGACGTTCTCAGCAAATGGGTCGGCGAAGCCGAGCAGAACGTCAAGAAGCTCTTCGACGCCGCGGCGGCCGAAGAACGCAGCATCATTTTCATCGACGAGATCGAAGCCCTGGTTCCCGCCCGGCGGGACGAAGGCTCCAGCGTCATGCAGCGCGTCGTACCGCAAATCCTTCAGGGATTGGAAGGCTTCGACAAGAAGAGCGGCCAGCCCATTCTGTTCATGGGGGCAACCAACGTTCCCTGGCAGCTTGACCCGGCCATCCTGCGCCCCGGGCGCTTCGACGAGAAGGTGTATATCCCGCTTCCGGACGTGGAGGCGCGGCGGAAAATGCTCCAGACGTATCTCGGCCATCGTCCGTTGGCCGGGGACGTTCTGATCGACCAACTCGCCACGGTGCTGGACGGCTACAGCGGGGCGGACATCAAATATCTCTGCGACCGCGCCGCCACGGTGCCGTTTCTCAGCACGGTGGCCTCCGGCGTCGAGGGCCAGATCACGGCCGCGATTTTCCACGATGCGGTGCGCGACACGCCGCGATCCGTGACCGTGGAGATGCTCGCGAAATTCAAACAGTGGGCAGCCGAGGCGACGAGGGAATAAGATTGAGTGGATTGGAACGCGATTTCCAGCGGCAATTCCAACTGACGGAATGCACGAAATCCAATAATTTGGTAGGATAATGGCCCCATGGACCCAGTGATCGAGCAAAATCGCGCGGCGATCCTTCGCATCGCGGCGGTGCATGGCGCGGGTAATGTTCGAGTATTCGGTTCTCTTGCCAGAGGCGATGCGCGGGGCGACAGCGACGCAGATTTTCTCGTTGATATCGTCGGCCCTCGCACCCCGTGGTGGCCAGGCGGGCTCGTATCCGACCTGGAAGATTTGCTCGGACGCCGAGTCGACATCGCGACGGTAACGGAACTCGACGATTTGATTCGCGATGACGTGCTGAAGGAGGCGGTGGCACTTTGAATCGCGACAGGGTCTATTTGAAGCACATTTTGGAATGCATCCGCCGGATTGAGGAGGATGTTCAAGGAAACGAGACGGCGTTTCGCTCGAATCGTACGATTCAGGATGCCGTTCTTCGGAACCTTCAGATTCTGTCAGAGTCGACGAAGCGATTGTCACAGACCAGCAAATTGACGCATCCCGCGATTCCCTGGCGTGACATTGCAAATTTCCGAAACCGCGTTGTTCATGATTATCTCAAGGTTGACCTCGATATAGTCTGGGGCATCATCGAGTGTGATCTGCCTCCGCTCAAAATCGCGATTCGGGAGATCCAAAATAGTCTGCCGTAGCGTGTGCGCCCCAATGCCCGACCTCCGCGAAAATCTTCAGGAACTGTTCGGCCTGGATGATTTCCGGCCGGCGCAGCGGGAGGTCATCGAAGACGTCCTGGCCGGGCGCGACGTGCTCTGCGTCATGCCGACCGGGGCGGGCAAGAGCCTGTGCTTCCAGCTTCCCGCGGCCGTTGGGGGCGGATTGACGGTCGTCGTCTCGCCGCTCATTTCGCTCATGGAAGATCAAGTCCAGCAGCTTCGGGACGAGGGGATTGGCGCGGCGCTTCTCAATAGCTCGCTGCCGCCGGGCATGCAGCGCGAAGTCATCAAGGAACTGCACGATGGGTTCCAAGGCCTGCTTTACGTCGCCCCCGAGCGCCTGTTCGCCGCGAATTTTCAGCCGCTGCTGGAAAAATTGCGTCCGAAACTTCTGGCGGTGGACGAGGCGCATTGCATCAGTCAATGGGGTCACGATTTTCGCCCGGAATATTCACGATTGGGCGAGGCTAGGCGAAAATTCGGCGATCCCCCGACGATCGCCCTGACCGCCACCGCCACCGAGGACGTCCGCGGCGACATCATCACGCAGCTCGGCCTTCGCGAGC
>JBEKXM010000256.1:0-6887 GCA_049512115.1 Tepidisphaeraceae bacterium
CGTCGGCGATTTCTTCCGCAGCGAATCGATCGCCGAACGAAGCTGATCGTCCGTGGCGCCGGCGATTTGCCCGATGACGAGCTTCCCCGCGCCTAACGCCGGGGCTTGGGCCAGAAGATCGGCCGCGGCTTTCACCGCGTCCACGCCGCCGCCTCCGGATTGGGCGCGGCTCGACTTCTCGTACGCCCGGTTCCGTGTTTGCAATTCGACGATCGCCGCCTGGGCGCGGCGCTTGGCTCTCAGCGGCAGCGGAGCGGCGACGGCCGCCTGCAATTCGGCGATCGCCGCGGACAAGTCAGCATCGGCAACCTGTCGCGCACGGGCGATCGCGCTCTCCAGCCGGCTGGCCGCGGATTCCACGGCCGTTGCGGATTCGCCCGTCAACGCCACGATCCGCCGAATCCCCTTGCTGACCGATTCCTCGGATGTGATGGCGAATCGGCCGATCTGGTCCGAGCTGGCCAGATGTGTTCCGCCGCAGAATTCAATCGAAAATTGCCGCCATTTGGGATCGTTTGGATTTGCCAGCAAATCGCCAACCGGCGCGCCGATGGAAACGACGCGAACCATGGGCGGATATTTCTCGCCAAAAACCGCCCGCAGGCCGTTGATCTTCAGGGCCTGATCCTGCGAAGCCTCCTGGGCATAAACCGGAAGCTTCTTGTCGATGGCCTCGTTGACCAATTTCTCGACGCCGGCGATTTCCTCGTCGCTCATCGCTTTTGGATGGGAGAAATCGAAGCGGAGTTTTTCCGGATCGACCAGCGAGCCCTTCTGCTGCACGCCGTCGCCGAGGGTTTCGCGCAAGGCCCAATTGGCCAGATGCGTGCCGGTGTGGTTTTTCTCGGTGCGGGGGCGCACCGGCGAGACCGTGGCTTGAACCGTGTCGCCAACGCAAAGTGTTCCGCTACGGATTCGGCCGATATGCAGGATGTATCCGCCGACGGACTTCGTGTTTTCGACATCGAATGACGCGCTCGCTGAATTGAGCGTGCCGCTGTCGCCGACCTGCCCGCCCATTTCCGCGTAGAAGTTGGTGCGGTCGAGCACGATGGCGACTTCCTGGTCCGCCGAGGTGTCCGCCGATGGATCGAAGTTGCTGCCGTTCCAGATGCCCAGGACCTTGGCCTCGATGGCGTCGTGGCTGAATTTGGCCGAGTCATCCGTCGGTCCGCCGGCCGTTCCCGCCAGCCGGGCCAGGGCATCCGGAGGAAGTTCGGCGACTTTCGTTTCTTCTTCCCTTCCCCCGGCTCGGGCGATTTCGCGGGCTTGCTCCATCAGCTTCTCATAGCCGGCGATATCCACCGACATCCCGCGTTCCTCGGCCATGATGCGCGTCAGATCGATGGGAAAGCCGTAGGTATCATGGAGTTTAAATGCATCCTCGGCCAAGATTGTTGGCCGGCCAGCCAACACTACGGGCTCATGTCCCTCCCTTCTCTCAAATACAAGGTCCAATTCTTTCTCCGCGTTAAGTGAGGGCGATCCTCTGGGAACCGAACGCGGTATTCGCACCGCTGCAAATGCTTTGCGGTACGCTTGCTCGAATAGCGCGATGCCGCGATCGAGCGTAAGACCAAAGGATACTTCTTCGTCCCTGATCAGATTAATGACGTGATTGGGATTTTTCTTCAATTCCGGAAACGCCGCGCCCATGGAATCCACGACGACCGAAACAAGCTGGTGCATAAACGGCTGGGTCAACCCAAGCTGTTGTCGTCCGAACCGAACCGCCCGGCGGAGAATCCTCCGCAGCACATATCCGCGTCCCTCGTTGCTCGGCACGGCTCCATCCGTCAGGGCGAAAGTCAACGTGCGAACGTGATCGGCGATCACACGAAAAGCGATGTCATGCCGCAACTGCTCATCGGCAGCCTCGGCTTGCGGGTCCGGCGCGTTCGTCTTGGGAAATTTGCCCGTATATTTGAAGCCGCTCAGGGTTGCGATTGCGGCGAAAAATGGATCGAACAGGTCGATCCCATACATATCCATCTTATCCTGCAGGATCGAGCAAATGCGTTCAAAACCCATGCCGGTATCGACGTGCCTGGCAGGCAGCGGCGTCAGCGTGCGGTCGATGTTACGGTTGTATTGGATGAACACCAGGTTCCAAAACTCCATCACGCGCGGGTCTTCGCGGTTGACATCCTTACCGCCGGTTTTATCCGGAGTGCGGTCGATGTGGATTTCGGAGCACGGCCCGCAGGGTCCGGTGTCGCCCATCTCCCAGAAATTGTCCTTGCCGAAATAGTGGATGTGGTCGTCCGGCAAGCCGGCGATTTGCTTCCATAGCTCGGCCGCTTCGGTGTCGCGGGGGACGCCGTGGGCCGGATCGCCTTCGAAGCAGGTGACATGCAGCCGCGACGGATCCATTTTCCAGACCTTGGTGAGCAGTTCCCACGCCATTTCGATGGCCCCGCGCTTGAAATAATCGCCAAAACTCCAGTTGCCGAGCATTTCGAAGAACGTGCCATGCCGGCGCGACCGGCCGACGTCGTCGAGGTCGTTGTGTTTCCCGCCGGCGCGGATGCACTTTTGGGTGTTGGCGGCGCGGGTGTAGGGGCGTTTTTCCTGGCCGAGGAAGATCGGCTTGAACTGGTTCATCCCCGCGTTGGCGAACAGGAGCGTGGGATCGTCCAGCGGAACCACCGGCGAGGAGGGCACGAACGTGTGCCCGTGCTTCTGAACGAAGAAGTCGAGGAATTGCCGGCGAATCTGTGCGGAGGTCATGTTGGTATCGTCGGCAAATGCGGAAGGCTTCGCCTCCGCCGGGGCGGCGGAAGGGCAGGGATAAACGCCATGACGCGGCGGGCTTGGTCCATGTTGGGTTTTTAACCTCAGTATCCGCCGCGGACAAGGGTTAGATGCCGGCCGCCTCCGGCGTGCGGCCTTCGGCCTCCGCCTCGATTCGCGTCAACTGGACTATTCGCTCCAGCTTGAAATTCCGGCGGTCGTTCCGCAGATGGCAATGGGCCACCAGGACCCAATCTCCCGCGGCGCGGCGAACGGCAATGGGGTCAACCACCCGCTGGGTCCGCATCTGACGGGCGTCCAGATACTCCATCAGCACGGGCCGGCGCTGATCCAGGGCCTCCTGAAGCTCCAGCGGAAGCAAACTTTCGCGCGGCGACGCGGGCCGCAGGCCCATCGGGCCGCCCTGCTCCCTGAGCGCATCGCATAGGCAAATATTCCATCCCCCCACCGGCGCCAGCAGCAACTCGAAAACCCTGGCGGTTGTCAAAGCATCCGGCAGCGCCCGGTGCGCGGCGGGCGGCTCGTACCCCAATCGCCGCGACAGCCGTCCCAGCCCATTGCCTCCCCGCCCAAATCGATGCCGGGCGATTCGCACTGTATCCAACACATGCGGGTTCTCCAGCGCCCGGCCAAGATCGTGCCCGGCCATATCGCACTCACGCAGCAGAAACGAAAGATCAAACCGAACGTTGTGCCCCAGAATCGCCGCCCCGCCCAGCCACGGCAATATTCCCCCAAGCTGCTCGGCGAAGGTCGGCTGGCCCTGGCACATCGTCTGCGTGATGCCAGTCAGCGCCGTGACGCCGGCGCCGATTCGGCGTTGCGGATCGATCAACTGCTGGTATTCGCCTGTCTTCCGGCCGCTCTCGTAGCGGGCGATCCCGACCTCGATGATGCGATCGCCGAACTGCGCGCTTGCCCCGGTCGTTTCAAGGTCGATGCAGGCGATGGGAACGGAAAAGAGGGGTTGGATCAGGGAAAAAGGCATTGGGCATTGGTCATTCGATTCTACATTTCCACGCCGATGATTTTGGTCTCAAAGACCAGATTTCCCCTGACGATTCCCTGCATGGCGCAAAACAGGCGGCCATGGCGACGCCAGATTTGTTCACCCAGGACGTACATGCGAGTTGGGGGCACGACCTGTTGGCGGAATCGGCAGTCCTCAACCCCGCCGAAGCCCACGAAACCCGACCAGCCGATAATTTTCCGCGCGTAGAAGGATGCTAATTGTGCCGCCGTCTCGACCATCAGAACGCCGGGAAGCAGGGGCCGCCCGGGGATATGCCCGGCGACCCAGAATTCATCGCTGCGGACGTTCTTATATCCGATGAGCCGGTGGCGCTTCTCATCGACGTGGACGATGCCGTTGAGCATCTCCATGTCGCCGCGGTGCGGATTGCACTGGCGGACGGCCTCCTGGTCGAAGATGTCCTTGCTGAGGTCGAGGCCGGCGATGTCAAAAAGCAGTTGCGGCGGCATGGGGATAAGGAGCGTCAGACGGTCGGCCAGGTCGATTGACGCGATGAATCAAAAGACAATTGGATTTGGCACGGAATGCCGTCCGGCGGCCAAGCCGCGCGGCGCGGCCTTCCTATGCCGCGCCCGGCTCGGCGGTATTGCGGCCTTCGAGAATCTTTTTGCGAATATCTGTGGCGGCAGCTTTCACTTCTTGCATTTTCTTGCGGACACGCGTCCCTGCCGCCTTGTTTCCGCCAACCGCCTTGTTGACGTCTTCCTCAGCCTCAGCCACGAGGCGCTTGAGGTTCTCATATTCCTGCATCAAAACCTCCATGGGTTTTAATAAACACCAAAAAACTGTAATGGCACGGCCACGGGGTGTCAAATGGTGATTGAACGCCAGCAACGCCCATCCAGGGCAATCGCGTAAGGCCCTGGCGAGAGCAATCGGGATTAATGCAACGCTCAACACTCAACACTCAACGCTCAACGTTGAAGTGAAAAGACGGCGAATTCCAGGTTTTCTTGGCATTTCCTTGAAAGTTGAGCGTTGAGTGTTGAGTGTTGAGCGTTGCATTGGCCGACCCGGCACCCGCTTCCGGCGTCTTACTCTTTCACATGCTTATGGAACGCCTCCATCAGACGCCGGGTGATCGGCCCCGGCGTCCCGGCGCCGATCGGCCGCCCGTCGATCCGGGTCACTGGAACCACCTCCGCCGCCGTGCCCGTCAGGAAACATTCGTCCGCAATGTATAAATCGTGCCGCTGAAGCGACTTCTCGACGCAGGGAATTGACAGCTTCTGGCACAACTCGATCATGACGTGACGCGTGACGCCCTCGAGAATGCCATCCGCCGTCGCCGGGGTCTGAACCTTCCCCATGCGCACGATGAAGATGTTGTCCCCCGTGCACTCGGCGACGTTTCCCTCCTGATTCAGCAGCACCGCCTCCGGAACGTCCGCATCGGCGGCCTCGATCTTGGCCAGGATGTTGTTCAGATAGTTCAGGCTTTTGATCCGCGGCGACAGCGAATTGGGATGCGTCCGCACCACCGATGACGTGATGATCGACATCCCCTTTTCATACATCTGCGGCGGATATAGCTCGATAGTGTCGGTGATGATGAAAACCGTCGGCATGGGACATCGGTTGGGATTCAGACCCAGATATCCCACCCCGCGCGTGATCACCAGGCGAATGTAGCAATCCGAAAAGTTGTTGATCCTGATGGTCTCTTCCATCGCCGCCTTGAGCTGCTCGGCCGTTCGCGGCGGAGCCAGCCGGATCGCCCTGGCCGAATCGAACAGCCGGCGAAGATGGGCCTCGCATTCAAAGATTCGGCCCCGATAAACGCGGATGCCCTCGAACACGCCGTCGCCGTAGAGCAGGCCGTGATCGTAAACGCTGATTTTCGCGTCTTCCTTATCGTAGAATTTGCCGTCGATCCAGATCTTGAGGGACATATTCGTATGATAGCTGAGTTTGGTCATTTGTCATTGGTCATTTGTCATTTGCCATTGGTCACGCCCGTCAATTCTCCCTCTTCCAAAACCAACACGCGATCCGCTCGCTGCGCCAGCGACCGGTCGTGGGTGACCAACACGATCGTCTGCCCCTTCTGCTGATGCAGACGTTCCAGCACGGACATGATCTGCCGGCCCGTGTCGGCGTCGAGGTTGCCGGTCGGCTCGTCCGCGAACACAACCCGCGGCTGGTTCATGAGGGCACGGGCGATCGCGACGCGCTGGCGCTCGCCGCCGCTCAAATGCGCCGGCCGATGCCGCAGGCGATGCCCCAGGCCCATCTGACCCAGCAATTCCTTCGCCCGCCCCGCCAATTCCGCCTTCTTCGCCCTGAATCCCGCCAGACTGTTCTGGATCATCGACGACAGCATCGTGTTTTCCAGAACGTTCAGCTCCGGAAGCAGGTGATAGAACTGGAAGACGAATCCAAACTGCGTGCAGCGAAGCACGGCCCGCTCGGCGGAGGAAAGCTTGGCGGTGTCGCGCCCGTCAAACATCACCGCGCCGCCGTTGGATTCATCCAGCGCCCCCAGGATGTGCAGCAGCGTGCTCTTGCCGGAGCCGCTGCGCCCTTCGATGGCGATGAATTCGCCGGGGGCGACGGCCAAATTCACGCCTTTCAGCACCTGGATTTCGCTGTCGCCCATGCGGAAGGTCTTGCGGACTCCGTTGGCGACGAGGATGGACGGTTCTTTCGCGGCCATTTATTCCCAGCGCAATGCCTCGACCGGGTTCATCCTCGCCGCCCGAATTGCCGGCACCAATGCCCCCAACACCGACGACAGAATCGCGATCGACACGATCACCACCACGTCCCGATGGTCCATCGTGTTGGGAATGGTGTCGAAGAGATAAGTCTTGGCATCCCAGATCTTCACGTGCAGGTGATACGCCATCCACGCGTGAAGCTGGTTGATGTAATGCACGACCAGAAACGCCAGCAGCAGTCCCATCCCGCCGCCGAAAATACCGATGCTCAGCCCGTAGCCCAGGAAGATCGCCGCGACGCTGGAACTGGTCGCGCCCACGCTTTTGACGATCCCGATGTCGCGCGTCTTTTCCATCACGATCATGAAGAAAATGCAGAAGATCAGGAAGATCGCCACCACGCTGATGATGGCGAAAAGAATCACCAGCAGCGATTTCTC
>JBEKXM010000257.1:0-6861 GCA_049512115.1 Tepidisphaeraceae bacterium
CTGGGTTCGGTTGCGTCATTTCCAACCGCCGCGTTCTTCCCGCTGATGTATTTCTTCAACACGCTGTCGCCAAACTCGACGACGTTAGCACCCGCGTCACACGGGGGATTATAGTACCGGGGATGTCCGGGCCAAGGGATCAATCCGACGGAGCGGGAAGAGCATCCGTCCGAAATCCCGCGGTGGCCGGGATGTTTTACCCCGCCGGCGCCGCGGAATGCCGGCAGGCGACGTCGCAGCTTTTCGACGCCGCCTCCCCATCGATGGCAAAAGACGTCTCCCAACTCGGCCCCGTGGCCGGGCTGGGCGCGATCGTGCCGCACGCGGGTTGGATTTGCAGCGGGGCCATCGCCGCCGAAGCGATCGGCGCGCTGGCGCGGCAGCGTCCGCGCGTCGACGTGGTGGTGGTATTCGGCGCAATCCACACACCGATCCAGATCGACCGCGGCGTTTTCGATTCGCACGCGCGCTGGGCGGTCCCGGGCGGTGAATCGGCCGTCACCGTGCCGTTGCGGCAGGAATTGGCCGGTGGATCAGGCCTTTTCGTCACCGACGACCGCTTCCACTGGCGCGAGCACGCCGTGGAAGTGGAACTGCCCCTGATCCAGTCGGCCTGGCCGGAGGCGAAGATTTTGCCGGTGGAGGTTCCGCCCGAACCGTCGGCCGCCGAGATCGGAGAATCGGTCGCTCGCGCCGTGGCCGCGGCCGGATTGTCGGCAGTTTATTTGGCCAGCAGCGATCTGACTCACTACGGGCCGAACTATCGGTTCACTCCCGCGGGGATCGGTGAGGCGGGGTTGGCATGGGCGATGGAGAACGATCGTCGGCTATTGCGGGTTGTAGCGGATATGACGCCGGAAAAAATCGTTCCCGAAGTGAGATCGCGCTACAATGCGTGCGGCGCCGGAGCGATTGCCGCTATGATGGCCGCGTGTCAGGACCGGGGCGCGAAAAGGGCGGTGGTGCTTCGGCACACCAACAGTTATCAGACACTCGCCGCCGTGTCGCCGCAGTCCCCGGACAACGCCGTTGGTTACGCCGCCGTGTGGGTCGGATAACTCGCCGCCTGTGCGTCGGAATGACAACAGAGGATGGGAAGCGTGGGCTTTTGGCCTCTGTCGCGATGGGAGATTGTTGCCGGGACGCCACAAGCGGAAAAGCTGGTTCGGCCGGAAAGCTCCGAACCCGTCCCGTGGAAGCAAAACCCGTGGCCCATAGGGCGAAAAGGGGTGCTCCACGGCTGGTATTTTGACGGATCGACGCTCGTGCAGGGATGTGGAATAACCTTTGCTCAACCCTCTGGATCGAGAGAGCGAGACGACCATGAACGAGCAGGAGTTCCAAACCAAACTGGCTGAACTGATGGGCGAAATCAGCACGCTGCCGCACAGCGAGCGGCAGAAGCTGGAAAAGCTCGCGGACGAAACGCGCGCCCGGCATGAGCGACTTCGACAGACCGTCAGCAGCCTCCAGGAAAGCCTCGATTACCTTCGGCTCAGCATCAAGTATCTCGTGTTCGATCTGGAAGCCACCCGCCGGGAGAATTCGTATCTGAGGAAGATGCTGGAAGAGACCACGGGGGGAGGATCGCCCGACTGAAAATCCCCAAGGAGCGACTTGTCGCCCCGACCTCTCGCCAGAAGGGCCGGGGCCGCGAAACACGAAGCAGGCCATGCGTGCGGCCTGCTTCATCCGCGTTATGGGGGCCGCGCGTTATGGGGGCGGCGCGTTATGATGGCGGAATGAATCTCGATTCGGCCATCCAGGCCCGCTTCCCGCATGCCGCGGAACTTCGGCATCGCCTTCACCGCATTCCCGAATTGGCGTTCCAGGAATTTCAAACGGCCGACATCATCCGCGCCGAACTGGACCGGCTGGGAATCCCGCACGTCGACGGCGTGGCCGACGCGCCCACCGCGACCATCAGCCTGATCGGCGACCCCGCCAAACCCTGCATCGCCCTCCGCGCGGATATCGACGCGCTTCCCATCGTCGAACAGACCGGGCTGGCTTATTCCAGCAGCCACCCCGGGCGCATGCACGCCTGCGGACACGACGGCCACACCGCCGCGTTGCTCGCCACGGCGGCGATTCTGCAAGAATTGCAGCACGAGCTTGGCGTCTGCGTCAAACTGATCTTTCAACCGGCCGAGGAAGAAGGCGGCGGCGCGGACCGGCTGGTTCGAGCCGGGACGCTCGACGGGCGCATCGGACCGGCCGTCCGCGCGATCTTCGGCTTCCACGGCTGGCCCGGCCTCCCCGTCGGTTGCGTCGCCTCCAAACCCGGCGCACTCATGGCCGCCACCGATATCTTCAAGGCCACCATCATCGGCAAAGGTTGCCACGGCGCGTTCCCCCATCTGGGCGTCGATCCAATCGTTCCGGCGTGCGAGTCCGTCGTCAATCTTCAGCAAATCGTCAGCCGGGATATCGATCCCACCGAGCCGGCCGTCGTCACCGTCGGGATCATCCACGCCGGCAGCGCCAGCAACGTCATCCCCGACCAGGCGAGTTTCGAAGGCACCGCGCGCACCATCAGCGATCCCGCCCGCGCGGCCGTCAAGGAGGCCATTTTCCGCCGCATCGCCGGCATCGCCTCCGCCGCCGGATGCACCGCCAGGATCGATTGGCTCGAAGGCTATCCCGCCACTGTCAACGATCCGGGCATGACGGATTACGCCGCAAGAATAGCCCGCCAGGCTCTCGGCCCGGACCGCTATTTCCCCGCCGCCCGTCCGTCGATGGGCGGCGAAGACTTCGCCTATTACCTGCAAAAGGTCCCCGGCTGCTTCTTCCTGGTCGGCGTCGAGCCTCACGGCTCTGGCGGCTATCCATCGTTGCACAACGACCACTACGATTTCACCGACGCCGCGTTGCCGGTCGCTATGCGCCTGTACGTGGAATTGATCCGGAATTTCCGGTAGTGGGTCGAGTTGAAGTTTTCGATGGCCACAGAAGCACCCACGGATGGCTATCCGTGGGCTTTCGGGAGTGAAAATGAACTACTAGTAAATCTCCTGATATAGATTTGGAGTTCCCCGCCTCCATCACAACCCAAATAAACCTATCTCGCAACCGCCGAGGGCATCAGGCGCGAAATTTCCTGAATCGGCCCGCTCCAGTCACCCATCCTCGTCTGGCGAAACAAACGCATCGTCGGATACCACGGCGAATCGTCGCGATCCAACATCCAACGCCAGTCGGGCACGTAGGGCAACATCACCCAAACCGGCCTGGCCAACGCCCCGGCCAAGTGGGCGACGGCGGTGTCCACCGTCACGATCAAATCGAGATGGGCCAGCATCGCGGCGGTGTCGGCCAAGTCGTGCAACTCATCGGTGTAATCGATCAATTCCATTGCCGCCGGGGGGCGGCGGGCCTGGCCGGCGGCGGGGCCTTTTTGCAGGCTGAAGAATCGCGCCTGCTTCATGGCCGACAAGGGGGCCAACTGATCGAGTCGAATCGAGCGGTTGCGGTCGTTGCGGTTCTGGGGCCGGCCGGCCCACGCCAGACCGATGCGCGGGTGATGCGGATCGGGCGGCAATCGCCGCGACCACGCGGCGATGCGATCCGCATCCGCCTTCAGGTACGGCGTCGTCGAGGGAATCGATTGTAAATCGGTTTTGAATGCCAGCGGAAGGCTCATCAGCGGGCAATGAACGTCAAACGGCGGCAAGGGCTGACCGGTCGCCAATAACTCCTCCACGCCGGCGCAACCGCGGAGAAGCTCGACCATCTCCGGTTGGCACGACACGATCACCCGTCCGCCCCGCCCCGCCACCAACGGGGCATAGCGAATGAATTGCACCGTATCGCCAATCCCTCCCTCGGCGTGAAGCAGAATCCGCCGTCCATGCAAATCCCCGCCGTCCCATTGCGGCTGGACGAAATCGCGCCATGCGCCCCGAAAATTCGAGGACCGCCAGCGCATTTCGTATTGCGGCCACCCTTTTTCAAAATCGCCCGCCAGAAGCAATACCCAGCCCAGATTCCACTGCGCATCGTCAAATTCAGGCTCGATCCGAACCGCATTCGTGAACGCCGTGACCGCTTCCTCCAACCTCCGCCGGCTCATCAGCGCGATCCCCAGATTGTTCCAAGCGTTCGCATAATCCGGCTTCAGCCGCAGCGCCTCCCCGAACGCGGCTATCGCTTCATCAAGCTTTCCGCGCTCGTTCAGGGCCGTGCCCAAATTGTAATGCGCAAGCGGAACCTCCGGCCGGAGCCTCGCCGCCTGGCCATACGCCGCTATCGCCTCATCCAACTTCCCCTGGTCCTTCAACACGTTGGCGAGATTATTGTGCATCTCCGCACGTCCCGGCATAAGCTGGAGGGCTCGACGGAACGTGGCCATCGCCTCATCAAGCTCTCCATTGTGAGCTAGGGCAATCCCCAGGCTATCCAGCGCCTCGACATCTTCCGGGCCGAGTTCGACGGCCCGGCGATACGCCGCCAGCGATTCTTTGCTTCGCCCGGTTTCCCGCAACGTCGCGGCCAGATCCTTGAACGTCCGAGCCGCGTTCGGATTCAGCGTCACACACCGTCGATACCATCCAACCGCCTCGTCCGTCCGCCCAAGCGCCCGCAGCGCGCCGGCCAGCATCTCCATCGCATCAAAAAAATCCGGCTTGAGATCCACCGCCCGCCGAAAGCAAATGACCCCCTCTTCCATCCGCCCAACGCTTCCCAGCGCCTGACCGAAAATGAATTGGCCCATCGCCGACGCCGAATTCAGCTCGACGCCTTTGTGCGCCTCTTGGACCGCTTCCGCTGCCCGATTCAACGCCCTCAGCACCAGCGCCAGATTGCTTCGAAAATCCCCCGCCGACGGGTTCGCCGCCACGGCCTGCCGAATCAGCCCCAACGCCGTCTCATTGTTTCCCGCCTGATGGGCCGCGACGCCCAACAGATGCAAGGCATCCGCATTCCCCGGCTCCCGCTCCAGCACCTCCCGATACAACCTTTCCGCCTCGGCAAGCCGACCCGCCTGGTGATGTTCCACCGCCAACCCAAGCAGTTGAGGAACCGTCATTGCCATGTGCCATCTTATATCGTTTGTCCCAGCGGGGAAAAGTTGACCTGGAAGGACAACTGCTCCAGTTGGACCGCAAGGTCCACGGCGTTCATGGCGATCCGGGGCGGGGAATGCAACGAAACCGGGGCGAAATTCAGCAGGCCGCGGATGCCGGCCTCGATGCATTGGTCGGCGACCTCCTGGGCGCTGTCGGCGGGAACGGCCAGGATCGCCAGGCGAATCGCCCGCTTTTCGACCGTGGACTTCAGTTCGGACATAGGCTGGATGACGAAGAAGCGCTTGTCGCCCGAGCCGTTGGAGTCGGGCCGGCCGGGGAACGGACCCTGTCGTTTGCCAATCTTCGCCGGGTCCGAATCGAACACGGCGACGAGGCGAAATCCCTTGGCGTCGAACCCGTTGTAGGCCATGAGGGCCCGGCCCAGATTGCCGGCCCCCACGAGCAGCACGTTCCAGGTTTTGTCGGTCCCCAGGATTCGACGGACCTGATTGATCAGGTCCTCGACGCGATACCCGACGCCGGGATGGCCAAACTGCCCGAAGTACGCCAGGTCCTTGCGAACCTGCGCATCGGTCAGGTTGAGGCTTTCGCCCAGTTGTTTGCTGGACACCGTGCGGCGGTCCTTGCGCTTGAAGCTTTCAAGCTGCCGAAGGTAAAGGCTCAATCGGCGAACGGCCGGATTGGGGATCGAATCGGTTCGTGTCGGGTCCATGAATCTCCGAGAAACGGATCAATCGTGAGGCGCGATTATTCCAGTGAATGGGGATACGTCAAGTCGCAATTGACAATTGCCTATTGCCTATTGCCTATTGGAAGACACCAGTCCGGAAATCCCTCTTGTTCAAATAGGAAATAGGAAATAGGCAATTGGCAATGGCTTGATTGACTGGACACCATCCGGGCGCGATGGGAAAACCATGATCCCGATGTTCGCAAAACGACCCGATCGCGCGGCCAAGGTTTCGCAAGCGCTTCAGCTTGCGTCGCAAAACGTCGCGGCGGGCAAGCCGGGGGAGGCGGTCAGGATTTGCCGGAATGTCCTGGCGAATTTCCCCAACGACGCCAGGGTTCATTACGCGCTGGGGGTGGCGCTGGGGCACGCGGGCCAAATCGATCCGGCGATCGATCAACTTCGTCAGGCCATTCGTTTGAAACCCGATTTGTTCGAGGCGCATACGAATCTCGGCGTGCTTCTCGGTCGCCGGGGAAAACCGGACGAGGCGATGGCCGCGTTTAGCGAAGCCGTCCGGCTTCGGCCGGACGTCGCGGAGTTGCACGTGAACCTGAGCAACGCCCTGCGCGAAAATTGGATGTTGGACCAGGCGATCGCAGAGGCGGAAAGGGCGATAGCGCTGAAGCCGTCGTTGCCCGAAGCCCTACTCTGCCTCGGGGCGGGGGCGGCGTGCACCGGCCGGTTCGATCGCGCCATCGAAGCCTACCGCAACGCCATCCGCGTCAGGCCTGATTTTGCCGCGGCGCATCTCAACCTGGCGCTGGCGGAATTGGTCACGGGAAATCTCGAGCGGGGCTGGCCGGAATACGAATGGCGCCGGCAGTGCGCGGGCGTCCTGCCGGCCCGGCAAATTGCCCAAGCCCAATGGAAGGGCCAACCGCTCGACGGCAAAACAATTCTTCTCCATGCGGAACAGGGCTTCGGCGACGCGATCCATTTCATTCGTTACGCTCCGCTGGTCGCGGGCATGGGCGGGAAAGTCGTGGTCGAATGCCCGCCGGCGCTGGTGCGGCTGTTTGGCGAGTTCCCCGGCGTCGGGCAGATCGTCACCACGGGACAGGCGCTGCCGGCGTTTGACTATCAATGCCCGCTACC
>JBEKXM010000258.1:0-6855 GCA_049512115.1 Tepidisphaeraceae bacterium
CAATGCGGCGGCGCGCGGATGGAGTTTCCCATGGTTGAGGTTCAGCCGGGCCAGCGGTCCGACGACGTACGGCCCTCGTCCTTTGATCGCCGCGTGCAGGGCTGTGGAATGCTCGACTTGCTCCTCCTCAATCGCGTTGCCGAACTCCTCCTGATCGACGTCCAATCCCTTGTTCGATCGGATGCGCCCCAGGTTCATCGGATACTCGTCCTCCGGGCATAGCGCGACGAATTCGTAGTCTCGTTCCAGTTGCGGATACGTCAGCTTCTCGGCCAGAAAAAGGGTAAGTTCCGCCATATCGTCCACGGCCTGCTTCAGTCGCGGCACCAGAGCGGCGGCGGCTTCGGGAGCCGGGGCGCGATAGAATCCGCCGATGCATATTCCCACCGGATGCACGGCCCGGCCCCCCACCAATGCCACGATGTCGTTGCCGAGTTTTTTCAGATTCAACGCCCGCTTGACGATCGGGCCGTGATCGGCAGTCATCGTGATCACCGATTCGTAGCCCAAGAAATCCGGGAGATGAAGCATGAACATGTGCAGGACGTGGCTTTCGATCCACTCGCCGCAGTAAGCGAGGTTGCGCAGCGTTCGAATGGGCGGATCGACGTCGTCGAACACGCCCAGCGCCCGCTCCATCGCGTGGCATGCGCCCATCTGGTAGGCGATGGGGCAGATGCCGCAGATTCGCGAGGTGATGTCGGGAACTTCCCTGAAACCCCGCCCGCGCAGCAGGGCCTCGAAAAAGCGCGGGGGCTCATAAATGTCCAACCGGGCCTGGACGCACTGGCCGTTCTCCATTTCCAGGCGCAGCGCGCCTTCTCCCTCCACGCGAGCCAGCGCCCCGACGGCAATCGAGCGCACGTGCGGCTTAGCCTCGTTGGTCTTCGAGTTGCTCGATTTGCTCATAACGGTCACCCATTTGCTTGAACGGCTCAAGATATCCGTTGAAAGATCGGAACCGGCGCTTGATGTCGCCGGGAGAGAGGCCCAGCGCCTCGAATTGGCGCGCCATCGCCGGCATGTTCGGTTGTTCCATCGGGCCGAAACAGCCATAGCAACCCCGGTTGCAGCCTGGACAAAGCGCGCCGCATCCCGCCTGCGTAACGGGACCCAGGCATGGCTGGCCGGCGGCGACCATCACGCAGGCGTGGCCGCGCTGCTTGCACTCCACGCACAACGAATGGGTGGGGATGTTGGGCTTTCGCCCCACCAGCAGCGCTGAAATCAATTCCAGCAGATGCTCGGAATTCACCGGACAGCCCCGCAGTTCGTAGTCGACGAAAACGTGGGATGCGATCGGGGTGGCGGTCTCCAGCGAGTGGATGTATTGCGGCGACGGGTAGACGGTCGAAACATAATCGGCGAGATTTGCCCAGTTGCGGAGCGCCTGGATTCCGCCGGAGGTGGCGCACGCTCCGATGGCGACGAGAAACTTGCAGTCCCTCCGCACCTGGCGAATGCGGTTTTCCTCCTCGGGCGTGGAGATGGAACCCTCCACCAGTCCCACGTCATAGGGCGGCGGCAGCACGCGCCGCCGCGCTTCCAGGAAATGAGCGATTTCCACCGCCGACACGATCGCCAGCAGATGTTCCTCCAGATTCAGCAGCGAGAGCTGGCAACCGTCGCAGGAGGAGAATTTGTATACGGCCAGCCGCGGAGTTACGTTCGGCGGCGGCGGCGTGATCGAGGGAGCGGGCATGTCACACCTCCTCCTTGGCAAAAACGTTGGCGATATCGGCGAAACAAAAGACCGGTCCATCGACGCAGACGAACTTGGAATCGTACTGGCAGTGCCCGCATCGCCCGAAGCCGCAGTTCATGTTCCGCTCAAGGCTGACATACACCTGCGGGGCCGGTACGTGCAGTTGCAGAAAATTCCACGCCGCCACCCGGTTGAGGATTCGCGGCCCACAAACCAGCACGATCGTTCGCTCGCCGGTCACCTTGACGCGCTGCAAAAGCTTCGTGACCACGCCGACCGGCCCGGCCCAGCCCGACGTGGCATTGTCCACCGTGACCAGGACGTCGAGCGCGCCGCCCGTCTCCCAGGCTTGCAGTTCGTCGGCGTACAAACGGTCCTCGGGGAAGCGGCATCCGTAGAACAACACCACGCGCCCGCAGCGCGTGCGGTGTTGCAGCAGCCAATAGAGCACGGGTCGCAGAGGCGCAAGCCCGATGCCTCCCGCCATGATCACCACGTCGTGCCCCTCCAGCCGTTCCATGGGCCAGCCCTTGCCGTAGGGACCGCGAAGGCCCACGATGTCCCCGACTTTCATCCGCCCCATGGCTCGCGTGACCATGCCCACCAGTCGAATCGTGTGCCCCATTTGTTGCGCCTGCGCCGGATCGGAGGAGATGGAGATGGCGGCTTCTCCCACGTGCGGGACGTACACCATGTTGAACTGCCCCGGCGCAAAGCGGTAACCGCAGCGCAGCCGCTCGTCCGTGAACTCCAGCGTGAACGTTTTCGTATTGAAGTTCTCGTCTTTGATGGAAACAATGCGCGCGGGGATCGGAATCCAGGCGAATCCGCCGTCGCCCGCCGCGGGCCACCCAGCGCTGGGCGTGCTCTGGCTCATGATCTTTGCTCCCTGGTTGAGGACGCGGTTTCTTTGGGCGGCTGTGATATCTGGATGTGCCTGGCTTCGGCCGTGATGTCGATCCCAACCGGACACCAGGTGATGCACCGCCCGCACCCCACGCACCCCGAACACCCAAACTGATCGAACCAAGTGCAGAGCTTGTGTCTGAACCAATGGCGATACCGCCCGCGAATCGTGTTACGCACCGGGCCGGCGGTGGTGTAGCTGAATTGATGCGTGAAGCATGATTCCCAGTGGCGCGTGCGCGTCACCGAACCCTGGGCCAACGCCGATGAATCCGTCACGGTGGAACAGAAGCAGGTGGGGCAGACCATCGTGCAGTTCCCGCAGGAGAGGCATCGCTTGGCCACCTCGTCCCACTGTGCGTGATCGAGCGATCGGCTCAGCAGGTCCTTCAGCCCGACCGTGTTCAGATGCCGGCCCATGTGCTCTCGGGCGCGGGCCAATTTCAGCTGGGCCAATTCGAGTTCGGCCGACGATGCGGGGCGCGACGGCAGGGCTTGCAGCAGCTTGGCGCCCTGCTCGGAACCCACCGTCACGACGAATCCACCTCGCAGTTCCGTCATCGCCAGATCGAAGCCGTCCCGGGCTTGCGGGCCTGTATCCATCGAGTCGCAGAAGCAGGTGCCGGAGGGGCGAGTGCAGTTGATGGCGATGGTCATCATTTGCCGCCGCGCCTCGGTGTAAAACGTCTCCGTCCGAGATTTTGTTCCCCCCTCTTGATCGTTGGAAAAGACTCGGTCCTGCACGCGCATCGCCGCAAGGTCACACGGCCGCACGCCCAGCAGCGCCAGCTTCGGCGCGTGCGGCGGGTCGGCATCATGCACAAATCCGCCGCCCTCAAGATGAATCTGACAGAGCCGTTGCACGGGGGGAAACAGGTGGCGCTTGGGACCGTCCGGGCCGACAACGTATTGGAAATAAAGCTCGGGCTCCCCTTCCGACAACCGATACGAACCGCCATCCTGCTGGTCGATCAATCCTTGAGCGATTTCCCCCGCCCAGGTGATCGGAGCGTATGAAATGACCCCCCCGCGAACCGTCGGGGCGATCACGGTGAAATCCTGCTTGCGCAGCAGGCTCACCAGATCACCCAACGCGGCATGCGGCAGAAACCACGTCGCCGCCCGCAACCCAGGCATCGGCATGACGGTCTCCTTCTGCACAGAATCCAACGTGTCCCGCGGCGTTAGCCGTGAACCGCCGAGACGATCTGAACAGACCTCCCTTACGGCGATCCCGCTCGGCAAACGTCGTCACCGTTCGGCATCAAGGCTTCCCGATGCCCTTTGTCTTAACGGTCAACGCTATATTTCCGCGAGGGGATCGTGAATGGGTGGATTCTCCTATTCCTGACTAGGCAAAAGCCCGCATCCCCCCCGGGGCCTTCGCAGCAGTTTCGTATCGACGACCCGAATGGGGGGCCCAAAGATCCCGGCAATAAGAATCGGCCGGAGGACCGGCCGGCTCAATTTTGAAAGTGAGCCGGCCGGTCCTCCGGCCGTTCATTTGGGTTGTGGGTCTGAAGCGCATCGCCCCGCTACTTTCCCATTCTCAGCGAGAGCAGCTTGGCGTGTATTTTCTTCATCGCGGCGGTTAGTTCCGGGTAGGGCCGGTCGGTGACGTCAACCACGCCGATGTTATAGTTTTCGCCGTCAAAGCGGCCCGAAACCGGCTCGTCGATCCATTGAAACCAGTGGGTGCCGATCACGTTGGGGCTGGAAGCCGCGCTCTCGACGTAGGCGCTGTACATCGCCGCGCGCTGCTCTTGTGACGTGGCCTGGACCAATCCGGCGGCCATTCCGCGTCCCGGGACGCCCACGTGAAATTCGCCGATGAGAATGGGACGGCCGGTCAATTCATAATATCGCTGCAATCGGCGGGGGCTTGGGACGGCCTCGTAGATATTGTGGCTGTCGACATCGAACAACCGCGCCAGGCTTACGACCGCATCGGGTGGATTGCCGCCGAAGCGGATTCCCAAATTGAGATGATTGGGGTCGTGTTTTTTCATGGCGGCGACGATGACGGTCAGATACCGCTCAAAGGCGTGGAGGGCAAAGTCCCGGCGGCTCTGGGCGGTGTCGCCGTGATCTTTCAGCCAGGATTTCAGCTCGCGCTGAATTCCGGTTCGGGGGCCGGCCAGAATCTGATCGGCCAATTGGGTTTCCTGTCCGGGCCACGGCGGTTCGTTGCCGACGAAATAGCCGAGCAGATAGGGATCATCCTTGTGAGCATCGCAGGTGCGCGCCGCGGCACTGTCCACGCGCTGCTCGAAATCGTCGGCATAAACATCGGGCATTCCCAGGACGGCCGGGCCGGTCTGCCCATTCCGCGCGGTCAGGACATAGGGTTGGCGGGGCTGGGCGGCCTGCAAATCGGGATTGGGGCCGTAGAACGTGTTGATTCCCCAATCCGCCATTCGGCGGGCGGTGAGCGTCGCCCACTTTTCCTGCCAATTTTCCGTTCCGTAGCGGCGAATGAGATTCCACGTGTAAAACGAGGCGAAACCCTCCATCGATCGCCGGGTTGTGGGGGCGCGCTGGGGGATGAGCGCGGATAATTCCTTCGGCGGTATGGCCGCGAAGATGCCTTCGCGCCCGGCCACTTTAGTGGGCATAAATATGCCGATCCCGTTTACGCCGTTCGAAAAAAAGTAATGCCCTTTCGGATCGACAAACCACCAGCGCCCGTCGATCTGTTCCACCCTGAAAAAACCAGTGGCCTTCGCCTGGGTGCTTGCGAATCCGCCGTATTCATCCCGGTCCGGCAGAGGCTCTTTGCCCAGCGAAGCTTCTTCATCGCTCCAGGCGGCCTTAAGATCGTCCAGCGAATGCGCTTTGCCCGGCCAGTCGGCGGGAATCCACTGGCCAAATTCGTCCACGAGAACTTTCGGATCGAGCACGGCATCCCCCGGCGACTGGCTGGCCAACCGAATTGACCGAATATCCAGCGTCACATTCCCCACGGGATTGTGGATCGTGAAAACGATTGCCCCGACGTTCTTCAGGGGCTCATGGCCCCCTCCGTCGATGTTGATCCAATACGAACCCGCCAACTTGTTGTAAAGAGAGGCCAGGTCATATCCCTCGGAAGGCTGCGCATAAAAGTATTTCAACGGAATCGCCGCTCGAACCAGGGCTCCGGCGAACGCGTGCATGTTCTTGTGGATGACGCGGTCGGGCATTTGCAGGCCAAGCTCAAACCGCTGGGGGGAGGAACATTTGAATTCCATCACAAGAAACTCATAGCCGGACCAGTCGGATGGCAATGCCGGTTCGAGGTCCTTCAACTCGATGGTTTTGGAAACGGTTCCCTTGCCGCTTAAGTCGATTTGAATCGGCGCGGCCGATGCGGCCCCCTGCCATATCCATAAAAGCGCGGTGGCCAGTATCGTCGCATGAGTTGTCAATTGGGTCTGCATGGCATCTCACCTTCCGGGATTTACCATAAGGGGGGGAAACTGTTGGAGCATTCCATCCTGTCCCACAATCCGTTCAATGTCGGCGATTTCCGATGGACACGATGCCGTCAAATTTTCGATTCCCGTTGCGGTCACAACGATGCAGTCTTCAACGCGGACATACAATTCCTCCTCGGGCACGACCAGTTCAGGATCAACGGCAAAGACTAATCCTGGTTCCATGACGCGATCCGCCCATTGAGCCGCTTCGTGCACGGCCATTCCAACGCCATGTGACAGGGGGCGTTTGCTTGCCAGCAATTTCAGGGCGCCGGCCTTGTAGATCGGCTTGGACCAATCCCATCGCTCGACGATCGGCCGCATTTTCTCGGCCGCCTCGGCAAGCACCTCGTCTTTCGTGCGACCCGGGCGAATGAGGGAAAGAAGCGTCTTGTGGTGTTCCAGCACGAAGCCATAGAGTTCCCGCTGTCGGGCGGAAAACTTGCCGCTGACCGGCCACATCCGGCCGATGTCCGACGTGTAGTTGTTGAAATCGGGCGCGTAATCAAACAGGACCCAGTCGCCGTTCTGGAGTTGGGTATTGTTTCGCCAGTAGTGCATCATCCAGATGTTGCGGCCCGTTGCGATGATGGGGCGGTAACCCGCGCCCTGGGCGCCGTTGATTTGGAAAAGATAGTCCGCCCCGGCGCCAAGCTGAAATTCGTAACCGCCCGGGCGCGTGGACCTCATGGACCGTTCGCACGCCAGCGCCGACAGCCGGCTGGATTTGCGGATCACCTCGATCTCCGCCGGGCTTTTGATCAGCCGCTGGCGATGAATCAACGG
>JBEKXM010000259.1:0-6847 GCA_049512115.1 Tepidisphaeraceae bacterium
GGAGGCACCGTCGTCCATATCAGCTCCGGCGTCTCGGCCCTGATTTGCGCCTTGATGCTCGGCAAACGCACCGCCTACGGCAAAACACCCATGCCGCCGCATAGCGTGGTCATCTCCATCATTGGCGCGGCATTGCTATGGGTCGGCTGGTTCGGCTTCAACGCCGGCAGCGCGCTGGCGGCAGGCCCCCTGGCCAGCACGGCATTCGTCAATACTCATCTGGCCGCTTCCATGGGCGCCCTGGCCTGGGCGGGGATGGAATGGCTGAGAAACGGCAAACCCACGGTGCTGGGCGCCATTTCCGGCGCCGTTGCCGGCCTGGTTGCCATCACCCCCGCCAGCGGTTATACCCTGCCGATGTACTCCCTCATCATCGGCGCCGCCGCCGGTGTCGTTTGCTATTTCTCGGCAACCACCATCAAGCAAATCTTCGGCTACGACGACACCCTGGACGCCTTCGGCGTGCACGGCATGGGCGGAACACTGGGCGCCATCCTCACCGGCGTCTTCGCCGTCTACGCCGTCCACTGCCCGCCCGGATTGGACAAATCCGGAAAACTCGGCCTCGTCGAAGGCAACTGGATTCCGGTGACCCATCAACTCGCGGCCGTTGTCATGACGTGGATTCTGGCCGCCGCGGCATCGGCGGTGATCCTGGCAATCCTCAAAGCCACCCTGGGCCTGCGCGTCACCGAAGCCGAGGAATACGAGGGCCTGGACCTCAACCAACACGGCGAAGCCGGCTACAACATGGAAGAGTGATCGGGACTGGAACTCAGCATTTCCCCCTCGCCCGGTACTCCCAAGATTTTTCATCTACGCCGCAAGTCCTTTATTTCCAGAGTGTAATTGAACCGCAGAGATCGCTGAGACCGCAGAGAAAACTCCACACAGATTAGGGCAACCATAAACGAGCCTCCGCAACAGGTTGGCGCACGGTTCCGACAAAAGAATTCTCTGCGGTCTCCGCGGTCTCTGCGGTTCAATCAGTTTTTCAATGGACGGAAAACCATGGACTTACAGAGAAGATGAAAAACCTTGGGTACTCCGGGAGAGCGTTGGGGTGAGGGCATTCTGTGGAGTTGCTCCTGCACAACCGGTAATCGAGTTTGGCCGCTGCGCAACTCGTGACCGCCCTGGAAAGGTTCTAATTGCCTTGGCCGTCCCGCGCATTCTGCATAAGCGGGATTATTCCCCCCTTGGCGGCAATCTGGCCGTCCGGCGCAATCTCGATGCGGTCGCCAACGAGTTCGTCGCCATTGCTCCGCCGCAGTCTCACCCGCCCGTCGTACGCCTCGACTGTCACGACGGGACCACCCACCGGATCGATTTCAATCCTGGCGGCCTCGACGACCTTGTTGCCCATTCGCATCTGCACCGCACCGTTATGAACGTACAGGCTAATCGTTTTGCCCGCTTCCTGCTTCGCTGCCGCGTGGCCGGCTGCGGGCTGGGTTGTTGGCGGGGTTGCTGGAGAAGGTTTGATCTCCAGGAAATAGGACCACATCCTCGGCGCCTTTGCGCGGGCCGTTTCCCTCGCTTCGTCCAGGCTGCCGTAGCGGTCTTCGCCGAGATTCTTCCACGTTCCATCGATTAGGCCAAAGCTCCTCAGGCTGTAGGGGTCGCGTCCTTTTCCTTCCGGGAACGGCAGATATGAGATCGTCTCCGCCAGATCTTGACGGTAAACCCACACTTCGATCAATTTCGACTGGGACAGCGCCGTCGTGTAAATCGCAAGCCCAACCGGGTCATCTCGTTCTTGTTGCTGCCACCAACTTTGCTGTTCCGCTGGATCGAGCTTCACCCAACTCAACGCCGCCTCGCTCCCATTCTTCGCGATGCAGGCCCGCTGCCACGCCGCCCAAGCCGATTGCGGGGTGGACAAATCCAGCGCCTCGGGGAAATCCGCGAGGGTCTTGTTCACGTCCTCCGCCAAAAGTTCCGCGTCGCCGCCAGCCCGGGTCGTTGCTGGCGTTACCTTAAAAATCTCCGTCAGATACAACCCAATCACGCGGTGTTCCTCAAAGAACAGGCGAATTCCCTTATCGGAGCGCTGGTAGTAGTCCCACCCCTTTGGGCCACCGGGGATGTCCTTGTAGAGAACGCCTTCCTCGAAATCGTTGGCCTTGCCCTCTACCGTCCGGATCGGCTGGCCAAGCACCTTCAGCACGTCGTCCAGCGAACTGCCCACGCGAAGCCCGCCGGGAAACGTGTAATCGGTCGGCCCTTCCTCAAAGCGAATCTCGTTCAGCAGCCCGAATTGCATCCACAGGTGCACGTGCCCCGGATAGATCATGATGTAATCGGCCGGGAGATGATCCTCACCAAACACCACGTAGCCCCAGGTATAGGAGATCGGCCGTCCAAACACCTTGATCACATCCTCCCGCGACGACTTGTCGATTTGGACCCGTGCGACCTTGGCATTGAGCGTCTCCTCGATCACGTGATCCGGCCCGCCCATGGCGCCGAGGGGATGCTCGCCGACGCTGCTGAGGTATTCAAAGCCAAGCTGCTGCGCCAGTTGGCCGGCGCGTGCTTCGTTGAGTTGGCCGACGGTGACCTGATCGCTTGTCCATGCCAGGCAAAGCACGGTATGGCTACGGTCCGGCACTTGTTCGAGCAGCGCCGGCAGCTTGTCCCAATTGGTCGCGTTTCCCTGGAAGGTCATGCCGCCGTTGGGCGCGATGACGAGCATGACGAAGTGGCGAACGTGGGCAGCAGTTGAAGCGGCCGGCGCATTGGCTGGGGTTCCGGCGTCGGTCTGTGCCGCCGGCTGAGCCGGTGTTTGATGCTCTTGCCCCGCGGCCTTCATGCACGCCATTGGAACGATCAGCGCCATCGCGGCCGCGGCGGCAATCAGCACGCCCCATCGCGTCAGGTCCCGGCGATTCCGTGTCACGTCCAGGATGGCCAGCAATCTGTCTTCCAGCTGGCTCGGACGGGCCATCGCGATCGCCGCGGCGCTGTAGCGAACGGCCGGCATTTCCGAGGCGATGTGCAGTAGTTGCTCGGCATACGCCGACGCCTTGGTTCCGGCGCTCAGCACCAAATCATCGCACGCCTGCTCCCGCTCGGCCTCTATGCGCTTCCAAGCCAGCCACAGTAGTGGATTGAACCAGTACAAAGCGCACGCCACCTGCACCACAAGCTGCGTCAGGCAATCCCATCGCTTGGCGTGGGCCAGCTCATGTAGCAGCACTGTCCGGCGCTGCTCATTGCTCCATGACGTGGAATCCTCCGGCAACAGCAGGCGAGTTCGCCATATTCCCCAGGTCATGGGCATGGTCCGGTGAGGACTGCTGAGCAGTTGCACCGGCCGGCCCAAACCAATCTGATCGCATAGCTGCCGAAGAAGAATCGGCCAACTGCCCGAGGTGATGCGCGAAGATCGGCGCTGCAACCACCGCAGGCTTGCAAATCCCAACGCCACGTATCCTAAAAGCAGCGCGCTTCCCGCAAGCCACGCGAGCAAAACCCATGTCTGCCAGACGAGGCGAAGCGGCGACGACGTGGAGAGGCGCAGCGGCGTCGCAGCAGCGGGCGCCTGCGCCACAGCCGGCAGCTCCGCCAGCGTCGGCGCTTCATTGGGCAGAAGCTGATTGTCCGGCGCAGACCGCACAAGGACCGGCGCGGGAACCGCTATCGGTGCGGGCGCGGGCGCCACAACGTTGTTCGCCCATTGCGGCAGGACGTGCCACGCCGGAAGCGCGGCCGACAGGATTGGCAGAATCAGCAAACTGACTGTGCCCACAAGCCAAACCAAATGCCGGGCAGCCGCCGAGGCTCGACGCATGGCCAGCACCGCCAACGCCGTCAACGACAGAATGACCAAGCCCTTGATGGCCGCATCCAGAAGCACAGGCAGCAGGACCGGACCGACTGCCGACAGACGCTGGCAGAGTGATGACGCCATCATGTTACACCTCTCTCCGCTTGGCTTGTTCGATCAGATCGGAAAGCCGCTGCAACTCCTCGAGGCTGGGCTTTTTGGAGCGGCCGGGGTCGCTCAGATGGGCCGCCACGGCCTTTTCCAGCGAGCCGCTGTAAAAAACGTCCAGCACCCGCCCCATCGCCGACCGGGCGGCGTGCCGGCGCGGCTGAGTGGGCCGATAGACAAACTCCCGGCCCTCCTGCCGGCGCGTCAGATGACCCTTTGCCTCCATGATGCGCAAGAGCGTCCGCAATGCCCCGCGCATCGGGGGATCGGGCATTTCCGCCAGCACCTGCGAAATCGTCGCCTCCCCGCGCGCGTAGATCACGTCCATGATCTGCCGCTGCCTCTTGCTCAATTGGGATGGATCGGCCATGGGATAAAAAGTTATCCATCAGCGGGGTGATTGTCAAGAGAAAAGGATAAGAATTTATCCGAATTCCGTGGAAACCCCAATCCCGAAACCCGAAACCCGAAATCCGAATGACGAATTAAATCCGAATGACCCAATGACGAATCAAGACATTCGGTCATTCGTCATTCGGGCTTGATTCGTCATTCGGATTTCGGATTTCGGATTTCCGCCGATCCATCCGTGGCGAAACTTTCTTCCCATCATGGCGGGCCGCCCGCGGTGCTATATAATCCTTTGGTTCGCAACACGGAGAGCGTCCATGGCGGGAATGACAATGACGGAAAAGATTCTGGCCCGGCATGCCGGCCGCAGCAGCGTTCAGCCCGGTGAAAACGTCTGGGTGAGCGTCGACATCCTCATGACCCACGATGTCTGCGGGCCGGCGACCATCGGCATCTTCCACGAGCAGTTCGGCCCCGACGCCAAGGTCTGGGACCGCGACCGCGTCGTCATCATCCCCGATCACTACATCTTCACCGCCGACCAGAAATGCCATCGCAACGTGCAGACTCTGCGGGATTTCGTCAAGCAGCAGGGATTGAAATACTTCTACGATCCGGACTTCGTGAAAAACGAGCCGACGATGCCCAATCCCTATCGCGATCCCACCAAGACCAGCTACAAGGGCGTTTGCCACAAAGCGCTGCCCGAGGAAGGGCACGTGCGTCCCGGCGAGATTCTTCTGGGCACCGACAGCCATACCTGCACCGCCGGCGCCTTCGGGCAACTCGCCACGGGCATCGGCAACACCGACGCCGCCTTCGTCCTGGGTACTGGCAAACTCTGGCTCAAGGTCCCGCCGACCATGAAGTTCACTTTCCGCGGCGCCATCCCCGCCTATCTGACCGCCAAGGACCTCATTCTCGCCGTGATCGGCGAGATCGGCGTCGATGGCGCGACGTATCGCAGCATGTATTTCGCCGGCGACGGCATTTCCTCGCTGACGCTGGAAGACCGCATGACGCTGACCAACATGGCGATCGAAGCGGGGGGCAAGAACGGCGTCTGCGACGTCGATGAAAAGACCCTCAGATACGTCCGGCACCGCAGCAAAATCCCCACCTGGAACGTCGTGCGCGACGACCCCGACGCCAACTATTGTTTCCAGGCCGATTGGGATTTGGCGACTCTCGAGCCCCTCGTCGCCAAGCCGCACAGCCCCGACAACCGCGACACCGCCTACAACTGCCGCGACGTCAAGCTCGACCAGGCCTACATTGGAAGCTGCACCGGCGGGAAAATCACCGACATGATCTTCGCCGCCAATATCCTCAAGGGCAATCGCGTGAAGATTCCGACCTTCGTGGTTCCCGGCAGCACCGAGGTCCACGCCGACATGCAGCGCCTGAACCTCCGCGGCGTCGAGAAGGGCCCCAACGAAAAGAGCGTCCAGGACGTGCTCCTGGACGCCGGCTGCAACGTCGGCGCCTCCGGTTGCGCGGCCTGTCTGGGCGGACCGGGCGACACCTTCGGCCGCCTGCAACGCAGCGAGGTCTGCATCAGCACCACCAACCGCAATTTCCCCGGCCGCATGGGAAGCACTAAAAGCGCGGTCTACCTGGCATCCCCGCTCACCGTCGCCGCCAGCGCGCTGACCGGACACGTGACCGATCCGCGCCAGTACGTCAGCCAACCCATCGAGACCGGCGCCGCGGGAGTGGCGTAGGGACCATCATGACGTGGGGAAGCTCATGACGTCGGCAATTCGTACAGATGATCTTGCCCGCGTCATCCGCCGCGCCGCCCATGCCGATCGGGACCTCCAGACTCTCCGGCCCGTCCCCATCGGCGATGCCGGCGACGGGCTGGCCGATGCGATCCTCTGCACCTCCGCGGACTTCCCGGGCATAAAGCATTTGTTCGATCGGCTGCGATGGGGCGGACACCTCATTTACGTTTGCCAGGCCCAACAGGAGGCGGATCGCATCGGCGCCCAACTGAGCAGCGGCGGTTTCGAGATCACGCAGAAGCCCCGCCCGATTGCGCGCGGTTGGCTCGGCGCCCTGATCCCCTTCTTTTCGCGAACCAATCATTATCTGGCGGCGCGGAAGGTGGAACTTGTCCAGCCGGGACAGACCACCGACCGATTCACCTATCACGTGCATCTGGCACATTCGGAAGGCTCCGCCAATTACGCCGCCGATTACGTCGTCGTCAAAGAGGTGCCAACTCTGGAAATGGTGATGGCGCGGCTTCGCGGCAAGTGGCCGGACCTGGCCCCAGAAATCATCGAGAAACGCGCCAGAAAATTCTCCGACAAGATTTTCCCCGTGTTTTTGACGCGCGAGGCCGCCATCCTCAAAATCGTCAACCGCGATTTGCCCCCGGATTACGCGCAGCGGGTTCCAAAGCTCCTGGAGATGGATCGCGACGAGCGGGGGTTCGCCAAGCGGTTGCACTTGAGCTGGCTCCGCAACGGCGGCCAACCGCTGAGCCAGTTGGAATTCGCCAGGCAAAGCGCCGATTTGCTACGCGCCCTGCACGACGACGTGGGGATC
>JBEKXM010000260.1:0-7297 GCA_049512115.1 Tepidisphaeraceae bacterium
GCCTGGCTGTTTCTGCCGATGTCGCATCTGCCCCTACACGGATTCACGGATTTCAACAAGATGTCGGCGGCGTGCGTGGGAACGCTGTTGGCATCGTGCATCTTCGACTTTGAGACGGTCCTGTCGTTCCGGCCGAAAATCTGGGACATCCCCATGCTCGTCTGGTGCGTGTGTCCCTATATATCCTCTTACTTCAACGGACACAGCACCTACGACGGCATTTCCGCCATCGTCTATCAGACCACAAGCTGGGGGTTGCCGTACTTCATCGGGCGGGTTTATTTCAATGACTTGAAGGGACTGCGCGAGTTGGCCATCGGTATCGTGGTCGGCGGGCTGTGGTATGTCCCGTTCGTTTGCTTCGAGCTGCGTATGAGCCCGCAGCTTCACCGGATCGTTTACGGATACATGCAATATGAATTCGCCCAGGCGACGCGCTACGGCGGCTACAGACCCATGGTTTTCATGCAGCACGGGCTTGCGGTGGCGATGTGGCGATGCAAGGTCGTGGACAAGATCATGGGGATCCCGATGGGATGGGTCTGTTTGGTGCTGCTGGCGACGGCGGCGTGGGACCACTCGGTTGGAGCGGCGGCGCTGATGGTGGTTGGATTGTCGGTGCTGTGGCTCACGGGAGTCACCAAATCGAGCATTTGGATTGTCGTTTTGACGCTGGCCCCCCCAACCTGGATGGTGGTTCGATCCACGGACTACTGGAACGGACGCGACCTGGTCCATTTCATTCAACAGTTTGACAAGCGGGCGGCCCAGTCGCTGGCCGTGCGCCTCTCCAGCGAGCGAGTCCTGTCCGACCGGGCGCTGGAGCACCCGATTTATGGCTGGACGGCCTGGCACCTCTACGAAGGCCGGGAAGAGACTGTGAACCGCGGCGTTCCGGACCAGATGTGGATCATCGCCTTCGGAAAGTACGGCCTCATCGGGCTGATCTCGATGACCACCGCTTTGCTGTTGCCGGTGTTGGTCCTGGCGTGGCGAATCCCGGTGCGTTACTGGCAACATCCGGGCGCCGCGCCGGCGGTGGCGCTGGCGATGCTGCTCACGCTCCACATGTGCGACATGCTGTTTAACGCGATGGTCAACCCGATCTTCATCCTTTGCGCCGGCGGGGTGACGGGGCTGGGCTTCTCGATGCGCGGGGCGTCCCAGCAGTTGCCCGCGCGGCCCCAACTCATGAACGCGCCGCACGCCCTGCCGATGGGACCCAGCGCCGCATCGGCTTGAAACGCCCCACGGAAATCCGCCCGTGTATCTGGTTCCCATCCAAGTTCCGATCTATCTGGACGGCGACCGCAAGCTGGTCACGACCGAATGGTTCCGATCGCTGGAGCTGTTGCGAGACAGCTTCGGCGGAAGGTTTGGCCCGATCGCGGTGGCGGCGCCCAGCTTGCCGGCAAAAAGCGCATCGGTCGAGCAAACGCTGGTCGAAGTGCCCCAAAACACCGAAGGGCTGGAGCTCTTCCCCAGCTTCGACAAGCGGTGCCGCGCTCGGCGATTCTGGTTCCACGACCGCGCCCGATGGCAATCCGATCTGGCCGCGCTGACCGTGCGCGCCGACGTCGTGCACGCGGGGGTTGACGATGTCTATCGTCCCATCGCCTTCGAGGGTTTCCGCATCGGATTGCGTTTCGGCAAACCGACGGTATTCGTCCAGGACACGGACAACGTGGTGCAGCAGCGCCAGCTTGTCGCCGGCGAAGGGCCGGCCCTGCGCGCCAAGGTGGGCGTTTACACGTGGATCTACGAGCGGATGTGCCGATGGGGCGTGGCGCGGGCCGACTTATCGCTGCTCAAAGGCTCGGCCCTGATTCGCCGCTACGGCGCCTACGCCAAAAACGCCAGGGAATTTCATGATACGTCCTTTTCCGCGGCGGACATCGTCGCCAGGGACGAACTGGAACGGCGATTGGCAACGCTGAGCGAGCCGCGGCCGCTACGTCTGGTGTACTGCGGCCGGCTCACGGGGCGCAAGGGCGTCGATCGGAGTTTGGAAATTCTCGCCCGGGCGTTTGCGTTGGGTGCAAGCGTGGAGTTCGACGTGATCGGGGATGGAACGGAGCGCCGGGGCCTTGAGTCGCTGGCGGAGTCCGCTGGGATCGGGCAGCGAGTCCGATTCCTCGGATCGCTCCCGTACGATGCGGCGCTGCTCAAACGGCTGGCGGGATATGATGGACTGCTGTTCACGCCCACGGCCGAGGATACGCCGCGGATGATTTTCGATGGTTACGCGGCCGGGTTGCCGTTGGTGGCGTTCAATATCGGCTACGTTCAGGAGCGACTTGAGCAGGAGCACGCCACATTTTTGATGCCGCGCGAGCAGATCGAGGAATCGGCCGCGGGGCTGGCGAGGCTATGCCGGAATCCCGGCCAATTGGCGGAGCTTTCCCGTTCGGCGCGGGCCGCGGCAGAATACCACAGTGCGGAAAATTGGTATCGACGACGCGCCGAATGGACGATTGAAGCTGTTGAGCGACATACCCGTGCCAGGGGCACGGCGACCGTAGGAAGAGCCGCATGAATTTGCTGGTTATCATCGTCAATTATCGGACGCCCAAGCTGACGCTGGATTGTCTGGCGTCGCTGGCGCCGCAGATCAACGACGGTCCGGAAACGCACGTGATCGTCGTGGACAACGGGTCGGGGGACAATTCCGTTGAGTTCCTGAGGCAGGCAATCGGCAAAAATGACTGGGCCCGCTGGGCAACCGTGATGCCCGCGAGGGCGAATCTCGGATTTGCCGGGGGCAACAATCTGGCGTTGGACAAGCTCCTGGACCATCCCGAAGCACGGTACGTCCTGCTGCTGAACAGCGACACGATCGTCGGCGAAGGCGTGTTGCGGCATTGCTACGAAAGGATGACCGCCAATCCCTCGATCGGGATCATGAGCTGCCTGCTGCTGAATCCCGACCAGACGGTGCAGAACACGGCGCGTCGGTTGCCGACGCCATGGCGAATGGCGGCGATCAGCTTCGGGCTGCCGTGGATTTGGCGCCGGGGCTTTGGCTGGGCGGACCTGGACGATCCCGGTTGGGACCGCCGAACCGAATCCCGCGAGGTGGAATGGGTGGGCGGCACGTTCATGTTCATCCGGCGGAAAGTGATCGACAAGCTCGGCGGGCTGGATACGCGGTTTTTCTTCTACGGGGAGGACGTCGAATTCTGCCGCCGCGCCAGGAAATACAACTGGATCATTTGGTACGACCCGGCCGTCGCGGTGGTTCACCTTGCCGGAGCATCCAGCGATCCAAGCCGCCTCGATCCTAAGGAACGCGATGCCTTGAAATGGCAGGCAAGATATTTGATGCAGCGGCGCTGCTACGGATTGGCCGCGGAGATTTTTCTGCGCTCCGTGGATATCACCAGCTTTGGCCTGCGGTTCTTGAAGCTGCTGTTTTTGCGGCGCAGCCATTCAGCGGAGTTCGTGGCACAGAAGGACATTTTGACCATGCTGCTGCATTGGCCGGCGGCGGCGAGCAAGAGGTGAGCACCCATGCCGCGCCGACTTCGCGTCGCCTTCGCCCTGCCGGGCCTGCACAAGGTGGTGCGCGGGGCGGAGACGGCCTTCGAGCAGATCGCGCGGCATCTGGCGCGCCTGGGGCATCAGGTCACGGTTTTCGGATCCGGCCTGCCCAGGGCAGGGGAGCCCTACCGCTTTTCTCACGTGCCCTGCATTCCCCGCGAAAGGTTCGAGAATTGGCCTAAGTTCCCGCTTCTGCGCTCCCATTATGCCTGGGAGGAACTGACGTTTGCGCCGGGACTGATGCGCCAATTCCGAGCCGGTGATTTCGACGTTTCCGTCGCCTGCTCGTATCCCTATTCGAACTGGGTGTTGCGCCTCCGCGGAAACTTCGCCTACCGCCGGCCGGTGAAACACGTGTTCGTCACGCAAAACGGCGATTGGATGGTGCAGTCCAATGATGCGGAGTACCGGCTGTTCGGCTGCGACGGATTGGTCTGCACGAACCCGCAGTATTTTGAGCGGCATAAGCATCGATACCGAAGCGTCCTGATCCCCAACGGCGTGGAGCCGGACGTTTTCAAGCCGGGCGAGGGCGACCGATCCGCATACGGTTTGCCCGCCGACGGGCCGGTGGCGCTGATGGTCAGCGCGCTCATACCCTCCAAGCGCGTCGTCGAAGGGGTGCGCGCCGTGGCCAAGGTGCCCGGATTGTTTCTGGTCATCGCGGGCGACGGCCAGTGCCGCGAGGACTTGGACCGCGAAGGCCGCCGGCTCATGGCGGGAAGATATCGGCGATTGCAATTGCCGCGAGAACAGATGCCCGGCCTGTACCGCTGCGCCGACGTGTTCCTGCACATGAGCCGCGAGGAACCCTCCGCCAACGCCTATTTGGAAGCCCTGGCGACGGGGTTGCCGGTGGTGGCGCACGATTGGGAGGTGACGCGCTGGACGCTGGAGGAGACGGGCGTTTTGGTGGACACGGCGGATCCGGCCGCGGTCGCCAACGGCATTTGGCGCGCGATTCCGCGCCGTGAAAGTGCGGACGTCGCGGCCCGCCGGGCGCTGGTCGAGCGCCGATTCGCCTGGTCGGTGCTGGCGCCGAAGTACGCAGAGTTTTTCTTGGCCCTGCTCGACGCAAACCCCCGCGGAGCGGGGGGCTAATGGATGGCAAATCGGGGGTGGGCGTGTTCGCAATGACCGCGCCCGGCGGATATCCTCTTTGAAGCACCCGCGCATGCCGCACTTCATCTACATTCCGTTTTTGTTCGCGATCGGAGCGTGCGTTGGAAGTTTTCTGAACGTGGTGGTGTATCGTTTGCCGCGGGGGATGTCGCTGGTCAGGCCGCCGTCGCGATGTCCCGAATGCGAAACGCCGCTGGCGTGGTATGACAACGTTCCGGTATTCGGATGGATATTCCTGCGTGGAAAGTGCCGGTATTGCCGCAAGCCGATTTCGCAGCGCTATCCGGTCGTCGAGGCGGTCACCGGCTGTTTGTTCGTCTTCTATTACGTGATGTTTTTCATTCTCCATATCGGGCCGGTGGGGGAAATGAACTGGCCGATTTACGGTTTGGACGTGATGCTCATCAGCGGGCTGCTGGCGGCGAGCCTGATCGACGCGGAATTGTTCATCATTCCCGCGGCAATACCCTGGTGGATCGCGGCCGTCGGGATCATCGTGCATGGCGTGGCCGATCAGCCGGGATCGGCCGGTTCGCTGATGGAGTGGCCATCGGCGCTGGCGCTGTGCGGCGGATCGGCGATTGGACTGGCCATCAGCATGGCGTTGCTCCAGTTGCGGATTTTGCCGCTGAGCTTTCCGACGGGAGATTTGCTGGAGGTGGAACGGGCGGAGCTGGAGGAGAAGGCCAGGAAGGCGGCCGACGCGGGGGAGGAAGGGCCGGACGTTCCGCCGGAGTTTACCGCCGCGGAAGTTCGCCGGGAGATTCGCAAGGAGATGTTGTTTCTGATGCCCCCGCTGGTCCTGGGGGGAACGTCCGTGCTGCTGCACCTGCACGCGCCGGCCGTGCGCCAGATGTGGTACGCCGCCGCGAGGATCGACTGGCTCAACGCCGGCATGGGGGCGCTGCTGGGCGGCCTGATCGGCGCGTTCGTGGTCTGGCTAACTCGGATTCTCGGCTCCTACGTCATGGGCAAGGAAGCCATGGGATTGGGAGACATGCACCTGATGTTCGGCATCGGGGCGGTTCTCGGCGGCTCAGCGGCCACGATCACATTCTTCATCGCCCCGTTCGCCGCCATCGCCGTGGGGATTTATCTGCTCATCGCCCATTCGCGCCGGCAGCTTCCGTTCGGTCCCTATTTGAGTTTGGCCGCGGGCTTCGTCATGCTATTTTATGCCCCGATCGCGGCGTACCTGCAGCCGGGATTGCAAGCCATGATGGACCTGATCCGCCAGATGTTGCCGGGCGCTTAACCTGCGAGGATTTTATGGAAAACCTTTGGCTCAAGATCAAAATCTGGACGAGGATCACGATATTCCTGGCTGTCGTGGCCTACCTGCTGTTGTTCACCTACAACAACTGGGATCAGGAACTCACCATCTGGGCCTTTTTCGGCCATACGTTTCACAACATCTCGGCGCTGGCGGTGATGCTCATGGTGCTGCTCGCCGGCGTCGTGGGCACCTTTCTGGTGCGGATGGCCTATCATGCGGTGAGGCAAATCCGCGAACTCAAACAAAGAAACGCAACCGCCAAGATGCACAAGGACCTGGCGGACATCAAGGCGAAGGCCGCGATGCTGCAAACCAAGCCGCAGACGCAATCGGATGCAAATACGCCGTCCTGAGCGACGCCGGGGGCTTGTGGTATACTTCACCCGATGTCCATCGCGATCGTCGATTACGGGATGGCTAACCTGCGTTCGGTGCAGAAGGCGTTTGCGCGCGCCGGGGCGGAGGCGAAGATCATTTCCCGGCCCGAAGAGATTGACGCCGCCGACAAACTGGTTCTGCCGGGCGTCGGGGCATTCAAGGATGCCGTCGCAACGCTCCGCGAAAGGAAACTCGCCGAGGCCATCGTCCGGCACATCAAAAAGGGGAAGCTGTTCCTGGGCATTTGTCTGGGCCTACAGATGCTGTTCGACGTCGGATACGAGGACGGCCAGCACCGCGGCCTGGCGGTCCTCCGCGGAAAATGCGTGCGATTTGACGTGGATACGACCCTGGGATTGAAAGTCCCGCACATGGGCTGGAACCAGCTCATCGTCCGCAATCCCTCGCCCCTGCTGAGGGATTTGCCCCCGGGATGCGGCGTATATTTCGTGCACGGCTATCACGTCGTTCCGGACGATCCGTCGGTCATCGCCACCGAAACGGATTACGGCCGCCCGTTCGTCAGCAGCATTTATTGCGAAAACATCATGGCGACGCAATTCCACCCCGAAAAGAGCCAGAAGGCCGGCCTGAAGATCCTGGCCAACTTCGCCGCGCTGGGGAATTAAAGCGGCCATTCAAGATTTCATCGTTTTCCGGGCGTCCGGCCCCATCGGTTGGGCGATGAAACCGGAACGCGAACGATGAGCCGGAAATGGCTCAACCGTTTTCGTAAATCAACACGGCGTATTCGTAGGTCAGGGTCTTTTCTTCGCCACTTTTTAGAGGAATCGTCCAGACCAATTCGTTTCTGCGGTTGACCGAATAGGCGCCCTCCTCGCGCAAGACCGTTTTGGGATCGCCGTCGGCCTTGATCAGATCGCCGGAGAATTGGCGGCGGATGACCAGGCTGACGTCCTGCCGGCGATGGTTGTTGACGGTCAATTGGCCGGTCACGTTCACCTTGCGATACGTCGATGC
>JBEKXM010000261.1:0-6778 GCA_049512115.1 Tepidisphaeraceae bacterium
ATCTGATGCTGCTGGCCGGGAAGGAAAATTTGTACGCGCCGGCCGCGAGGGTCCACGCGCCATTTTCACCGCGCACGATCGGCGCGCCGGCAAACATAAGATCGTTTCCCTTGGCGGGCAGCGTCAGCGTCGCGGTCGTGTTGGGGGGAACCGTCACATCGTAGATCACCCGATTATTCTCCACGCGCCAGGCGGATGAGATCAGGCCGTAGGGCGAGTTGAGCGTCGCCTTGAACGACGTAAACTTCGTCGAGAATTGCGGAGCCAGGAAGAAATGCTTGAAGCCGGGATGCCCTTCGTCGATCCCGATGCCTCCGGCCCCGGAGTAAAGCCATTTGCCGATCGACCCCAATGAATAGTGATTGAAGGAATTCATGCCCGAAGCTTGGAAGCCCCGCAGAGGCGTATAGCCGTCCCATCGCTCCCAGACCGTGGTGGCGCCCTGTTTCACGCTGAAAAGCCAGGACGGATAGGTGTCGGTCAGCAGCAATTGAAATGCCAGGTCCGATCGGCCGGTGGCACTCAGCGTGGGATTGAGGAATCCGACTCCCACAAAGCCGGTGCTCAGGTGCCCCCTGCTGGTAACGTCGTCCACCAGACGCTTGGCGACGGCATCGTGCAGCCGGTTCGGAATGAGGCCGAACGAAAGGGCAACGACATAAGTGCTTTGCGTTCCGGCCACCATGTTGCCGTCCTCGTGAACGTACGCCTTCACGAATGCGTCGGAGATATCGTGATAGAGCCTGTCATACTTTGCGGCGTCCGCGGTCTTGCCGAGAATCGCGGCCGATTGGGAGACGATCCGCGCGGAGTGCGCGAAGTATGCGGTATCGAGGACCGCGGTGGTGGTATTCGTTCCGCCAGACCCTGCGCCACCGCGCCCGGTGCCTCCGTTGAGGGGCGCCAGGTGGTCACCGACGCCGCCGGTGAGCAGAAGGTTGTCGGAGCGCCGCTGATTGAAATCGACCCACCTGGCCATGTGGTCGTAGTTCTGTTCGAGGAAGGCACGGTCACCGTAGGTGGTATACATGACCCAAGGGATAACAACGCCGGCATCACCCCAGATGGGATAACCGGCCGCCTGGCTGTCGACGCGAGGGGAAGTGACGCAAAAGGCGCCAGCTCTGGGGCCGACGGTGAGCTGGCCGTCGTTTACGTCCACCATCCATTTGCTGAAGAAGCTGGAGACATCGGCGTTATACGCCGCGGTCGGGGCGAAGACCTGGGCATCGCCCATCCACCCCATGCGTTCATCGCGCTGCGGGCAATCCGTCGGAACCGACAGAAAATTCCCGCGCTGGCCCCAGCGGATATTGGAAACCAACTGATTGACATCGGCATTGGAGGTAATGATCGTCCCGGTATCGGGCATATCAGAACCCACGACGATGCCGCGAATATTGTCCGCCGTTAATTCGCCCGGATAGCCTGTGATCTGAGCGTAGCGGAAGCCATGGAAGGTGAAGTGAGGCTCGAAGGTTTCGAGTTTGCCGGTTCCCGCAAAAGTGAATTCGTCGAGTGAAATGGCCTGGCGGAGGTTCTCGTTATACAGCGTGCCGTCGGGATTGAGCATTTCGCCATGCTGGATTTCGACCTGGTCTCCCGCAGCCCCGACACCGCGCAGGCGGACATGACCAACCATGTTCTGGCCAAAATCGACGATCCACACCCCGCCCATGCGGCTGATCTTTTTCGGCGATAGCTCCATTAACTTTCGGACGGGTACGCCAAGCTGCGGATCAAGCTCGATATTGTCGTGCTTCTCGGTGGTGACGTTGGGCCATCGCGAATCGTCGAATGACGTCTGGTCCCAAGAGACCGCCTTGCGGGCGTCCTGAACCTCGCCGAACTGCTCATCGGAACCGACAATCTGGCCGGGGCCGCCCTTCCACGAGCCATCGCTGGCGATTGTTTCCATCGTTCCGTCGGCATAAGTGATTTCAAGCTGCGCGTTGAAGGAGGGATGATCGGCCACCCGCTTGTATTGCTGCAATCCCATCCACCCCACGCGCCCGGCGAACCACCCATCGCCAAGCAGAGCGCCCAGCACATTCGTCTCACCTGGCTGTAGCAAGTTCGTCACGTCGTACGTTTGAACCATCGTGCGTTTGAAATAATCCGTCCAACCCGGCGCGAGTTGATCGTCGCTGACAGGTTTGCCGTTGATGGACGCTTCATAAACGCCCAGCGCCGTCGCGTAGAGCCGCGCCTTGGCCACCGGGCCTTTGACCGTGAAGCTTTTGCGCAGATATCGGCCCGGCCCGATGGTGCCGTCGGCGCTGCGGATGGGCGGAAGCTCGCTGTAAGGCCCCTCGACGATCGCCGCCTTCCAGCCCGAATCGTCATAATTCGGGCCGAACCAGTTGTCGCCCGGAGCGGCCGTCGCCTTCCACTTCCCATTCGTGTTCACGTCGATGCGCCGTCCGTTCTGCAACTCGATGACCGCGTGGGCGGCGATGTTGTTCTTTGCGTTGGCGTCGGGGCGGACACGAACAGCCAAAGAAAAAAGGCCGATGACGTTTCGGCCCGGCTGAAGCTGTTGGCCAAAGCTGGCGTGAAACGGCGCCGTATGGCTGCTGGCGCCCTGACGCGTCGCATTGCCGTTGACGTAGAGCGAAATCAACCCCGCGGCGGCGGCGGCGATGGTGGCCGTCTTGACGTTTGCGTCAACCGGCAAATCGATCGTGATGCGCGCTGCCGTCGGCTGCTGCTGCGTTGCGCCGCCGTCGATCCACGCGGCACCGGACAGCGCCCTCGCCATGATGTCGTAACGCGGCAGATTCGCGGTGATCCACTGGCCCTTCCATTCGGTTTCGGGATGCACAAGCCCCAGCTCAAACGATGCCGGCTCACTCCAATCGGAGACCTCATCCGCATTATGCCAGACCCGCACCTGCCAGAAGGCGATCGCCCGGGAATCGAGCGGCTTGCCCCCCCAGCGCACGAGCACCGATTGATCGGAGACGACTTTTCCCGAGGACCAAAGGTCCGGCTGATCGAGTTTGTCACGCGAGGAGGCGGCGCGAACTTCGTATGCCGTCTGAATTTCACCGGGCCGGTCGGATTGCAGCTTCCACGACAACCGCGGCTGCGCAACGCCGATTCCAACCGGGTGCTCCATGTGCTCGGCCGTGAGTTCCGTCAATCGGACCGGCGACTCGGCGGCAAACCCAATGGACGCGCCAATCAGAACCGCCAAGACGCCAATCGCAACCGTGCGCATTATTTTCATCTATCCGCCATGCCCTCGCCTTTCTCGAATGATACCACCCTCACCGTGTCTTACGCGAATGACACACCGCGAAGGCCGCGAAGAGCGCTAAGAAAGAAGGAAGACCAGTTGAACTGATGACAACCTGCGCACATGCGAATCATGGAAACATACCAAGATCGCTCTGCTTCGCGCAACTTCGCGACCTTCGCGCCTTCGCGGTAAAACTCCTTCGGTTGCGCCCGTATCGCCGTTTCCCGATTACAATGCCCGGCGACATGAGCGTTCAGGAGCAACTCGAATCCGGCTTATCGCATCATCAGGCGGGCCGATTGGCGGAGGCGGAGGCGATCTATCGTCAAATCCTCGCGCAGAATCCGGATCATATCGAGGCAATGAATCTGCTGGGAACGCTGGCCGCGCAGGCGGGCCGATTGGACGCGGGGTTGGAATTGATGCGGCGGGCCGTTCGGCTCCAGCCCGATTCTGCCCAGGGATACTACAACATCGGCATCGCCTTACAACGCAAGGGCCAACTTGACGAGGCGATCGCTTCGTATCGCCAGGCCATACGGCTCAAGCCCGATTTTGCCGAAGCATACAACAATCTTGGCGGCGCATTGCAGGAGGTCGGGCAATTTGACGAGGCGATCGCCGCCTGTCGGCAGGCCATTCGGCTCAAGCCCGATCACGCCGGGGCGCACACCAATCTGGGCAACGTCTTAACGGACATGGGGCAACCTGACGAGGCGATCGCTTGCTATCGGCGGGCCGTTCAACTCAAGCCTGATCTCGCGCTGGCGCACAACAATCTGGGCAACGCATTGAAGGACGTAGGACAACTTGATGAGGCGATCGCCACCTGTCAGCAGGCCGTTCGGATCAACCCGGATTACGCCGAAGCGCATTGGAACCTGGCCCTGGCATTGCTGATGAGAGGGGATTTCGAGCGGGGCCTGGCGGAATACGAATGGCGATGGAAGGTAAAGTCGATGTGGGTCGCGCCGGCTTTTTCGCAGCCGCAATGGTGGGGGGAGAATCTCGGCGGGCGAACCATTTTGCTGTTCCCCGAGCAGGGATCGGGGGATGCGATCCAGTTCGTGCGTTATGTTCCGCTGGTGGCGCGGCGCGGTGGACGGGTCATCATCGCTTGCCAGCCGGAGCTGGCCCGGCTTTTTGAGCGATTGCCGGACGTTGCCGCGGTTGTCGTCAGCGGACAGCCAATCCCACCGTTCGACGTGCAATGCTCCCTGGTCGGTCTTCCGCGAATTTTCGCCACGGATTTGAATTCGATTCCCGCCGACACCCCCTATTTAACGGCCGATCCCACACTGGTGGAGCAGTGGAGCGGAAACCTTGGCCCAACCGGCGGGCCGTTGCGGGTGGCCATCGCCTGGGCGGGCAGTCCGCGGTTCAAGGCGAATCGGACGCGATCGCTGAATTTGCAACAGTTGGCGCCATTGGCTGCTGCGCCAGGCGTCAAGTTTTACAGTCTCCAGAAAGGTCCGGCCGGCGAGCAGGCGAAAAATCCGCCCGTGGGAATGGAATTGGTCGATCTCGGCCCGGAGCTGAACGACTTTGCCGATACCGCGGCGGTGATGTCGTTGATGGACCTGATCATTACCACCGACACCGCCGTGCCGCATTTGGCCGGGGCACTGGCCAGGCCGGTGTGGGTAATGCTTCAGCGCGTACCGGACTGGCGCTGGCTGTTGGAGCGCGACGATAGCCCCTGGTATCCGACGATGCGATTATTCCGCCAGAGCTCCCGTGGTGATTGGGACACCGTCATCAGGCAAGTCGTCGACGCGTTGTCCCTTTTGACCAAGAATCGCGCCTGATTTTCCGGGTGGGTGAGCTAATCCGGCGGGATCGCCATACAGAACGCCGCGGCCGTGCGTGCCGACGTAAACTCGTCCATAGATGCGCGGGTCGCCGGTGATCTGCAACAGCAGGCCGTATTGGTGCCGATCATCGTTGATGCGCACCCAGGTTTTGGCGAAATCGTCGGAACGATAGATGGCATCTTTGTCTCGCACGATTCCCATGAGATACAACGCGGGAACGCCAGCGCCGGGCGCGGCTTTGCCGAATCCGAAACCGTGGATTTGCTCGACGCCGTCCATCTTGACGAAACTCTGGCCGGTATCGGCGGAGTGATAGAGGCCATCGAAAGCGGCGATCCAGAGATCGCCTTCAACGCCCGGCGTGGCGTAGATACGGTCCTGGCCGCCGCGGTTGTCGCCGCGGTCGCCCCGGTTGTTCCCCCCGAGTTCACCGGCCTGCGGCAAGCCGCCGGGCAGGATCAGAGGTCTTGATTCAAACGTTTCTCCACCGTCGCTGCTGATAAACAATTTGCCGTCGAACAAGGCCATTGCATAAAACTTCTGCGGGTTAATCGGGTCGGCGATGACGCGCGTGTTTGCGGGCAGGCCGGGGATTTGCCTCCAGGTTGCGCCGCGATTTTGCGTGAGGAATGGCGACGATCGCGCCGGGGTCCAAATCCATCGGGTTCCGTCGGCATTTACAGCAATGGAGCCCATGGCGCTTCGGGAGGATGGCATGGAGGGCGCCGGCTGCCAGGTCTTTCCGCCGTCGAGGGAATAGGCGACATTCGTTCCCCGGCCGCGCTGTCCGCCCGCGACGCTGCCTACTCGGACGAGGATGTCGGGATTGCTTTGGGCGAACGCGACACCGCCGGTGTTGCCGAAATTGGGATGATCGAAGTTGCCGTCGGGATTGGGCTTGTCCAGGTCCCAGTGTACGAAGCCGCCGTAGTCGCCGATGGCGCTGATCAGGTGGGCGCCCGACGGCGGGCTGACGAGCTGCATGGCGACGGTTTCCTCGATTCCCTTGCTCATGACGCTCCAGTGGGTGGGCTTGCCCGCATCGGCATCGGTGAGATCGAAGGTTTCCCAGCCGCCATATCCCGTCGTGAACATGGCGTGATTGGGATCGCACGGATCGATCTGGATATCCAGCAGCCAGTGGATCGCCGTGTGGGCAACGTAGGGAGCGCCGGAATAATCAAACGTTCCACCGCCGTTATGGAAGATGGGCTTCCAGGTTTTCCCGGCGTCGGTGCTGCGGAAAAGTTCCTCTCCATCGGGATGGTAGAAGGTGCTGGCGATGATCGCGTCGGGATCATGGGCATCGACCCAGACCGCGCCGTAGCCAAAGCCGCCGCCTCCGCTGGGGCCGCTTGCCGGGCGGGTTGAGGGTTGGGGTTTCTCGGAGGTGATGTCGGTCCACCGGGCGCTGTTCGTGTCGAACTTCCAGATGGCGCCGCGGGTCATGCGGCTGGGACCGGGGGCGCTGCCGTAGCACAGATAGATCGTTCCGTTGGACGCCATCACCCCATGCGAGAGCCGCAGATTGGTCGGTTCTCCCGGCACGGCGGCCCAGGTCGCGCCGGCGTCGGTGCTGCGATAAAAATTGCTGCGGCCCATCAGCGCAACGCCGGCGTAAATGGTTGAACTGGGCGCGCCGGCTATGCCGCTGCGCGGATCGAAAACTTCGAAGACCACGCCCGAGGATCGCACCGGGAAACCGAATCGTTCGCGCGGC
>JBEKXM010000262.1:0-6764 GCA_049512115.1 Tepidisphaeraceae bacterium
CATGGTGATGGCCTTGAAGCGGCTGGGGCGGTGAATCATCTCGTACAGTTCAATCGGAATCAGGCCCGACGTGGTGATCACGGTCATCCATTCCGCCCAGTGTTTCATCATCATCAGCCCCGTGCCTTCGATCAGAAACATCGCGGAGTAAATCAGCAGCACGACCGCGAGGACCACAAGCTGGCGCTCGGTGACTGACTGGACTCTCTCGACCAGGCGTTCGACGAAGAAATATCCCGGCGCGATGTGCAGGCGACGGGACCATTCCACGATGACGTCGGCAATGTTCTTGTGAATGAGATGGAAGACCGAGATGGCGGCGGCGATGAGGGCGACGCCCTTGAGGATTTTGAAGGCGCCGATCAGCCGCAGCAGCACCGCTCCCGGCCGGCGGGAGTGTGCGCCCGATGGTGGAGAATCGATCATCACCGGAGATTTATATCGGCGAAGGGGCGTTATTGCCCGTGGGAGGAATGTTAAACCCGGCCGATGACGGCTTGGCGGGCCTCGTCATAGATGCTCAGGCAGGCTTTGGCGGCGTCGTTCCAACTGAGCCGGCGGACCTCGAAGCTGCCGTGCTCGCGCAGCGTCGTCGCCAGCGGGGGATGTTTCAAGACGGCGATGATCTTGTTGGCCATCTCGTTGATGTCCCAGAAATCGACTTTCAGCGCGTGGGTGAGGACTTCGGAAACCCCGGATTGCTTGGAAATGATGACCGGCACGTCGTGGCTCATGGCCTCAAGGGGCGCGATGCCGAACGGCTCGGACACGCTGGGCATGACGTACAGATCGGCCATCTTGAACACTTTTTCAACGTCGTTGCCGCGGAGGAAGCCGGTGAACAACACCTTGTGCCCGATTCCCATTCCGGCGGCCATTTCGATGGTGCGGCGGATCATATCGCCCGAGCCGGCCATGACGAACTTCACGTTGTCCATGACCTCCAGGACCTTCTTGGCCGCGGCGAGGAAATACTCCGGGCCTTTTTGCATGGTGATTCGGCCCAGGAACAGCACGATCTTCTCGTCCTTGTGGATGTTGTATTTTTCCACTTCCATCCCGTTGCCGTTGGACTCGATCGCGTTGTAGACGACCTCCACCTTTGCCGGATCGATGCCGTAATGGTGGGTGATCAGGTTCTTGGTCAGATAGCTGACGGCGATGATTCTCATGGCGCTGTGCATTCCGCGGCGTTCGATCTCGTAGATTCGCTGATCGACGTGCAGGCCCGAGCGGTCGAATTCCGTGCTATGGACGTGAACGATGAGGGGGACTCCTTTGAGGCCGGCAACGGCCATCCCGGCGGGGAACGTCATCCAGTCGTGAGCGTGAACCACATCGATCGATTCCTGCCGGGCGATTTCACCCGCCAGGGCGGCGTAACGCTGGATCTCGGAGAAGAGGTCGCCGTTGTATTGTGAGCTGGCCGGCGCGGTGCCGATGAAACTCGCCATCGTTCCCGACGGCTTGGGCAGCGGTGCCTCGGGCGGCGGCGGCGTCAGTTCCACCTGCGTGGCCTTCAAGGCGCGCGTGCGGATGGCCTCCGCTTCTTTTTCCTTTTGGCGTTCGGCTGAATATTCGGCGGGCGTCTGATACGGACTGACCATTTGCGCATCAACCGTACGGAAGCTCACGTTCTCGAATTCATCGAGGCGAAATTCGGTCGTTGGCGATGCCAGCGGTGAACCGGGACGCGGGCTGACCAAGCGAACGTGGGTGGAAAACGGCGTAGACACCGGCCGCGGAAGCACGAACATGATGTCCGTGCCCAACGCGCTCATGGCCTTGGTCAGACCATAGCAAGCGGTACCCAAACCACCACTGATGAATGGCGGAAACTCCCAGCCGAGCATGAAAACGCGCATAATACGCGAACACTTTCAGTTGAAAAAAGAACTCATCCACACCAGTCTATACACCTGTGTGGAGCGTGTACGGGTCTCGCAACTTACCCGGCCGACAGGAGTTCGAAAATCGTCTTTCGATGCGACACACTAGCCAGAACCAGGCATGCCTTCCGCAATTTTATTAAAATACTCGTGCCGGCGGACACTTTAGCCTGATTCTATTAGTACATCTATCGGATGCGGAATGTCAACAATCGAGATATATCTAACCCAATTTACATAAACCGCAGCCGCGACATCCCAAGCCTCCGAAACCGCAAATTCAGTACCGTCAGCACGATGGCCGGCGATCAACTCCGCAACGCAAAATCATAATACCGCGCAACACTATTTGGTAAAAGAGAATACCTACAATATCCTAGGCGTCACTCCTCTGGCAATCCCTGAAATTGCAAGAATTCCTTGGCAAGGGCAATTGCGCAGTTGGTGGGCAGGAACAGCATTGGCAATGCTCGTGCGCCTGCGGTATTTTGTCGCAGCCGGCATGCAAGAGGTTCCAGCCATATTCTCTCCGCGCATAGAGCCGGTGGTCGTGGGAGTCGGCGGGAGAATTCTGGCGCTGGGAATTAGCTTCGCCTGCCTGGCCATCATGATCGCCGCGGCCCGGCTCTCCCCAAGCCCAACCGGGATGGGAACACACACCCAACTGGGAATGGACCAGTGCCAGTTTGCCCTGCGGACCGGATTGCCCTGCCCGAGCTGCGGCATGACGACGAGCTATTCGTGGCTGGCCCGGGGAAATCTTCCCGCCAGCGTCTATGTTCAGCCGATGGGAGCCGTGCTCGCCCTGCTCACCATCGTCACGTTCTGGGCGGGGTTGTACATCGCCGTGACGGGCCGGTCGGTCTATCGGTTGATCGCGCTTGGCGCAAGTCGATACTATGTTCCGGCGATTATGGCCCTGGCCGTGATCGCCTGGGCCTGGAAGATTTTCATCCATCTGCACGGAATCGACGGATGGCGCTGGTGAATTGGCGGGTGAGCTGAGGAGCCGAACGATGTATTGCAATCGGTGGCAGCGCGGTTGGGTTGTTCGGCGGATCGTCTCGATCCTGGTGTCTGGGGCAATGTTGACGTGCGCGAGTTGCCAAGTGGGCGGCGTGGCGGCGACTATGCTCCAAGGGGAACAGGACATCTCGCCGGCCTATTCCGGGCTCAAGGGCCAGCGCGTCGCCATCATGGTCTGGGCCGATGAGGGCGTTGCCATGGATCATCCCAACATTCGCGCCGACGTCGCCGAGGGCTTGCGGGGCAAATTGCAGCAGTGCATTGATGCCAAACTTGACGACCTGAAAAACACCACGTTTCTGAGCACCGCCCAGGTCTTGCGCTTTCAGGACGCGCATCCCGAAGCCCAGGCCGATTCCGCAGAGCAGATCGCCTTGCGGTTCCCGGCCGCCACCCGGCTCATTTACGTCGAGGTCGAAAGCTTCTCGCTCCATCCGAGCGATTCGCTCGATCTGTCGCGCGGCCAGGCCATGGCCGACGTCAAGGCCGTGGAGGTTGCCAACGGACAGGCGAAATTGGCCTACCAAGTCGGCAACGTCGGCGGCGCTTATCCGAAACAGGCCCCGCCGGAAGGAATGCCCGGACTCAGCGACGAACTGGTCTACCACAAAACCATCGATTCGCTGACGAGCGAACTTGCCAAGCTGTTCATCACACACGAGGCGGACGAGCAATGATTGAGATAGTCCGTAAAACCGCGGCAAGAAGTTTTCGCGTTGTGATGCTGGCCGGCGCGCTCGGAGCCCTGGCCGGCTGCCAATTGGGCGGCGTCGTCGCCGACAAGGCCATCACCCCGACCGTCAACGCCAAGTACGTCCCGAATAAAAAAGATTCGATGCTGGTTCTGGTGGAAAGCTATAACCTGTCGCTGGATTCGGGAATCGAATCACAGCACATGGCGTTGACCCTCGGCCGGTCGCTTCGAGACGACAAGATCGCAACCACCATCGATCCGCAGAATCTGGAGCGGCTGCGCGACGCCGATCCCGACCAATACCGCAAAATGTCCATTGCCGAGATCGGCCGGAGGGTGGGCGCCCGGCAGGTGCTTTACGTGCACATCTGGCGTGCCGAGATCGTCAAGCCGCCGGGGAGCGGCCAGATGCGCGGCCACATCGAAGCCATCGTCAAGGTCGTGGATTCGGCCACGGGCGACACGCGCTGGCCCACTGACGCCTCCAGTGAGGCCGTGCAGATCACGACCGCGTGGATTCCCGACAGCTCCGGCACCACCGACGCCGACCTGCGAGCCAGGATGGCCGACCAAATGGCCCAGGACATCGGCAGACTGTTCCACGATTACCATCCCGATGAGGACGAGCCGGCGCCCAAGATCAATCTGGATTGAATCCAATTCGGATTTCGGAGTTGAATTGTTTCGCGCGGGCGTTTACGTCTGGCGGAACGGGGCGGTTCCGTGATCCTGCATCCGGGCCCTGGGGGGGCCGGAATACAGATCGAAATAAAAATACATCAGTTCTTTGCCGGCGACCATGCGCGTGTCGCCATGGCGAAAGCCGAGCTTTTGGAACATTTCAACCGCCGCCGAGCGTTCCGTGAACGTGTCGAGCGCCACTTTCAGGCATTGGTTTTCGCGGCAGAAGGTGATGGCGGTTTCCAGCAGGGCCGATCCGATCCCGCGCCGGCGGTGCTCCTGGGCGACTCGCAGCCGGCGCACCTGACCGACGCCCTGATCGTGATGCTGCACCCCGATCATGCCGACGATCTGTCCGCGAATCTCCGCCACCCAGAAGTGGTTGCCGGCGGTGTGCATGTAAACCGCCTCGATATCATCGATGTCCAACCCGGTGTCATTCTCCGCGAGTTTTCCGCCGAGAAGTCCCTCGACATAAAGTTTCCGGCAGGCCGGCAGGTCCGCCGGCCGAAAACTACGGATGGTCCATGGAGGGGAGGATGCTTCCATGTCATGTCATTGTAGCATCGGCGCTCGGGCGAGTCAGCGAGAATAAAATGGGCAGGCGCAAGACCAGCGCCTTTGGTGGGATTTGGTTGTGACCGGGTCGGCAAATGCAACGCTCAACACTCAACACTCAACGCTCAACTTTCAACGAAATGCAGAAATGTCAAAACGTCCGCGTTCGCCGACTTTTTACTTCAATGTTGAGCGTTGAGTGTTGAGTGTTGAGCGTTGCATTATTCCCAATTACCCGCCCCAGGCCCCCATGCGATGGTCCCTGTCACGTGTGGACGGCCAAATGCCGGATCGTGTCCGCGCTCAGATCGACCAGAGCCACGGTTTTCTTGGCGGTGCGATGAAGTGCGCCGGGGTTGACGATCCGGAGCCGCCCGCGCCGCTGGTCGGCGGCGACGTGGGTATGGCCGAGGAAAAGATAGTCGTAGGGGGGATCTCGGTCGATCAGTTGCCGCAGCAGCCTGGGGTTGTCGCCATGCGTGACGGCGATTTGTTTCCCGGCCAATCGCAACTCGGCGAAATCGCCGGCGCATTGGATGCCGATTTCTTTGGCGTATTCGACGAGCCCAGCGCGGTCGAAATCGCAGTTCCCACAGACGAAAACGGACGGAAGGCCCGCCAGGAGATCGAGGATGCGCTGCCCGCCGACGTCGCCGCAGTGAATCAGGAATTGGGCCCCGGCGGCGCGGAGCGTGGCGATGCCCGCGGCGGCGGCATCGGCGCGATCGTGCGTGTCGCTGAGGATGCCCAGAACCGTCGCATCAGCCGATATGCCTGCCGAAGAGCCGGAGGATTCCATCCGCCAGAATGTACCATCCCAACGCGAACGTGACGATGTACACGATCGTCGTGAAAAGCAGGTCGCTCAGGCGTTTGTTCAGCCAGCGGCCCAAGACCGCCCCGGCAACGACCAGCGGCAGCAGGCGGAAAGTGAATGACAGTTGCGCATGCGCGAACTGGCCGCTGGCGTAATACGCCGGCAGCTTGGCGGTGTTGAGGATGAAGAAATAGACGGCGCACGTCCCGACGTAAAGCTGGCGATCGAGCCGCAGCGGCAGCAGATACATCGCGATGATCGGCCCGGCGGCGTGGGCCAGCGTGGAACTGACGGCCGCAAATGATCCGGTCAGATGGCTTCGCCACGGCTCGGGCATCAGCCGCTGCTGAACGCCGCGGTAGATTCGCCACCAATGGATCGAGACCAGCAGGATGGATTCGCAGCCGATCTCGATGCGGATCAGTGCGCCGACGAGATCGGCCCGGGTGTGGATGAGCGCCAGAATCGCGCCCCCCAGAATCACCCCGGCCACCGTTCCGGGCAAAAGCCGGCGAATCACCGCACGGGCTTGAATGGAATCATCCTGAACAGAATCTTTCCGGGAAGGATCGTTTCGGGATTTCGGAAAGAACAGATCGAAATACTGCCAGACCGCGATGAGGTCGCCGGCGATCAGCAGCGGCAGGAGCAGGCCCAGCGCCGCTTCGGAGCCGCAGCCGGGAATGTGTCCCATGGCGATGGCGGTCATGGGAACGATCATGAGTCCCACGCCCGAGCCGAAACCGCTCTTGGTCACGCCGATGAGCAGGATCGCCAAAAACACGACGAACCACCAAATCATGAATGTCCCTTTTCAAAAACATGAATGTCCCCTTTCTCACTCATTTGCGCACGCGGCGGAAAACGAAGTGCTGCTCGAACTGATGCTCGCCCCGCTCAAACGCCAAATCCAAACGGATTTCCATTCCATCGTCCCATTGCCAGGACGCATGGGCCGCCTCGGAATCCGCGCCGGTATCGGGAATGGAAATGAATCCCGGCCGGTCGTAGGGATCGATCTGGTCCGGCTGGCCGTGCGGCGCCGATTCCGCGGGCTCCGCTAGGGGCGGAAAAATTTCCTTGATCGACGAGCCCGCGG
>JBEKXM010000263.1:0-6763 GCA_049512115.1 Tepidisphaeraceae bacterium
TGAAGTCAACGTCCTTCGGCATCTGCAGAGCATCCTGGTCCCAGATGTTCCCGTTGGTCGAGAACTTGACGCCGGCCTGTCTGGCCAGTTCATTGAAAACATCTTGGAGCACGGCTTGTTTCAGATGGAGATTGATCAGCGTCACGCCGGGGCGGGTCGTCGGCGCTGTGGTTGGCGCTGTCGTCGGATTTTGCGAGTCCTGCGCCGGTGCCTGCCCGGCGACAATCGACATGGAGATCAACACGCCGAAGACGAGATATTTCGGGTTCACGAAGTCCCTATCCTTTCGTGTCCGATACGCAGACCGCATCTTTTATCTTTAGCGGATGGTCGGCATGCTGTCGCGTCATGCAAAAATCGCAGAGCTCGGGCGCAGAGGAGTGGCGTCAGATCACTGACCAGCAGCAGACCGGCGGCCTCGCTGTCGCGGCCTGCTGCCTGGAACGGGGAATATACCCGCAGATTCAAATGTGTTGATGCAGTAGCTGCCCCTGATGTTTCAGGCGGCGACCAGGCTCAGGCCTTTTTGGCGTACTTCGCAACGCCGGTAAAATCCAGCAGTACACAACGTTTGTCGCCGACGATCCAAGCATCGTGTCCCGCCGGCATATAGAAGAAGTCTCCGGGGCCATACTCCGTTTCAGATCCATCGTCCATTTTGACAATCATCCGCCCTTCCAGAACGTATCCGGTATGTGTGGCCTGACAAGATGGAGTTCCGGCAATGGGCTTTACGTGTTGAGACCATCGCCAGCCAGGCTCAAACTCCCCACGGCCAACCGTCGAATCACCGAGGAAGAATACTTCCAATTTGCCCTTGCCATCCTTGAACACCCGGGTTTCGTCCGGCGATCCCTTCACCTTGCGAACCAACTTCTGTCCCATTGGAACACCTCCGTCTTAAAAAATGCCGTATGAACCTTGGCCGACGAACGCCGTTGGCCACGTTGCGTCCAGACTAGCGGCGATTGACGCGAACGCAAGCAGATTGGGTTAGAGCGAAAAATTCAGTTGAACCGCGGAGAACGCTGAGACCGCGGAGAAAATACATTTTTGCCACAGATAAAAATCAGATAGACCCAGCGCAGGCTTCGCCCGCAACCCAAAGAGTTTCACCGCGAAGGCGCGAAGGGCGCGAAGTTGCGCGAAGAAATACCAATCTAACTTCGCGAAACTTCGCGGGACCCGGCGTTTAATCGCCGGGACCCCCTTCGCGCCTTCGCGGTAACGCATTTGAGGATAAGCGATGGAGCGGCGAGGCGGCGTGATCTTGGAAAACCTTCGCGTGGAGATCGGTGTTTTGCACCCGCACAAGAAATCTTGTCGCCGCGCGCAAAACTGGAACGTCAGTAGCACAGATAAATCAGAGTCAAATTGTTTTTCATCCGTGTGCATCTGGTTTTCATCTGTGGCAAAACCTATTCTCAGCGTTCTCCGCGTGCTCTGCGGTGAACAATCCGCGTTGGCTGCCGAGCGCGATCACAGCGGCTTGTAAATCGTAAACCCCTGCGCTCCGTGGCGATTGGAATGGGGGTATTCGACTATTCCGCGTGGTTCGCGGACGCCGGCGGCTTCAGCCTCATTTTGGACCAGGTGCTTGGCGCAGATATATGGACAGGTGTCATCCTGCTGGAAAAGAACCGAACCATCATGGTAGACGTCATAGAGAATGACTTGGGCAACCGCATCGCTGTGGCATCCCGCGACGGCGCATTTGGGCATGAGTTCTCCTTTGGTAATTGCCTTGCCGGGGTCATTCTAGCAGATATTCCGTGTAAAAAGACCCGTTGACTGATCGGTAGTGGGCGGGAGATAATGCGGGGCATGATTCGCACAGTGGCTTTCCTGGCGGCATTGTTGCTCTGCACCACCTTCGCTTCGGCCCAATTTTGGGACGACTCGCTTTCGGTGGGCTATTCCCATTTCTTTCCGCAGAGAAGCGGGGGATTGTTCTTCAGCAAGGACGGGGCTTATATCGACGGGGACTTCGCCTGGCGGATTCCGCAGGTGGTTGTGCCGACGTTCGTGGGCGTGGGCGTGTCGGCGTCGGGGTATTGGGACAGCGAAAGCACCGATTATCCGGTGTATTACACGAACCGTGATAACTGGAACTCGGACCTTAACTCGGACGTGGAATTCATCGAGTTGGAACCGCGGGTGGCGATGAAGTTTTGGGTTCCCGGTGCGCCGGGGATGTTCGTGAGGCCGCGAATCGGAGCGGGGCTGCTGATTGATAATTATTCGGTAGATCAATTGGGGGTGGACTTCAACGGGTTCGGGTACATCTATACGCTGAATCACACGGGGGCGGCGTTTGAGATTCGGCCGGCGATCCAGGTGGGATTTGAGCGGGGGCCGTTCTCGGCCGGTGGTGAACTATCGTACATGGCCAGTTGGGGCGGGTTTGGCGCGATGGGAGACGTGCTTCAGGAATTGCGGGCCGGCGTGTTCCTCAGGTTTCGGTTCTAAACGTCGCAGGGAAATGGGCGGTGATGGTTGCGGCAGTTCCGCCACGAACGGCGAATTGGCCGGTGACGGTCATCCGGCGGGGTTTTAGCGCCGCGACTAAATCGTCCAGGATGGCGTTCACCACGGATTCGTAGAAAATCCCCTTGTTGCGATAGGCATGGAAATAGAGCTTGAGGCTCTTCATCTCCACGCAGAGACGGCTGGGGACGTAGGCGACGGTGATCGTGGCGAAATCGGGCTGGCCGGTGACGGGGCAGACGCTGGTGAATTCGGGAAAGACGAACTTGATTTCGTAATCGCGCCCGGGGCGGGGATTGGCAAAGGTGTCGAGAATGGTCCGCGGGTGGGCGATTTGCCGGGCGGTCAGGATCGATCTTTTTCCCAATTGGCGGGCCATCATGGAGTCTTGTGAAAATCGGCGTCGAGGGCGTCGAGCATGGACGTGGCAATCTCGAACTTCAGGCCGTTGTAAATCGCGTAAGGCGTCTGGCCATTGGCGGGACGGACGACCTCGACGTGATATTTCTTGAGCGAAGGGGTTTCCAGGGTCACGACGTATCGCTGCTCGACGCGGGAGTCTGGGGTTTTTTCGAGATATTTGTCGGCCCGGAAGGGATTGAATTTCGCCAGAAGCGCGTCCACCTTGGAATCGTCCACCGGGCTCTTCGGCTCGGAGGGGATGGCGAATTCCCAAACCGATTGCGGGGGCTGGGTTGTCGGTTGAGTCGAAGGCTTGGAGGTCGGCAGGGATGGGCCGAGGGCCTTCGGCGCCGGCGGGCGACGAGTCAGGACGACCAACTGGGTGAACGTGGGGCGTTCGACGGCCGGCGCGGGTTGGGTGGCTTGCGTCGCGGACGGGGTGGGGAAAATCGCCTTGACCAGGGAAATCTTCGACACATCCGCCGGCACAACGGTGATCACGTCGCGGTCGAGCAGATCGAGCGGGGTTTTCTGGAGACTATCCAGCGAGGATTTGGCAATCTTGGCGATCAGGCCGTCGGAGGTTTCGGCGAAATAATGGTCCTTGGCAAGGCTGTCGGGCGAACCGATCGTCAGGGTGAGGCCGGTTGGGGCTTGAGTCGTCGGCTGGGTTGAGGGCGCGGCGGTGCTGAGCCAGACCTGCATCGTCGGACGGTCGAAGCGGGCGAAGGCCAGTTCGTCGGAATCGCTTTTGACGAATTCGGTGGCTTCGGTGCCGGTGATGGTGGAGATGAGGGAAGAAATCGATTCGCTGTCGCCGGGCATTTCGGCGGGCTGGAGGATCTTCCACTTCTCGCCGTCCTTGACCATTTCCAGGTTCTGATTTGGGGTGGTGATGCGGACCTGTTTGTATTCGGCCGGTGTGGTTGTCAGAAGGTGCTTGTCGCGCAAATCATCGGCGGCGGTTTTGAGGTTTTTGGCGAGGGAGGAATCGATGTAATTCACGTCACCGTCGTTCGCTTTGGCGTAGACGTAATCGATGCCGGTCGAGTTGCCGATGGCCAGGCGGGCGTTCTTGCCGTCAGTGATGGAGAGATCGACGATATAGCGGGGGTGGTCGAGTCCGGAATTGGCCGGCGCGGCATCGGGCCGGCCCTGGGAACGGAGATCGCAGATGGTGCGGATGAGGTCCTGGGTCTGCCAATCGACGGCGGCGGAAATGACCGGCTCGGTCATTTTCCAGGCGGCGCCGTCCCGCTGGATGACGGTGCGGTTGCCGTCGGAATCGATGATGGTGACGCCGTTGACCTGGCCGCTTTCAATGTTAAAGAGTTTGGGCCCCTGGGCGGAGGAGGGTTGCTCGGGTTCCACGGCCGGGGGGGTGGGGCGGCTCTGCTGGTAGAAAAACACGACGCCCACGACGATGAGGGCGATGAGCAGGATGATGGTCGTTTTGAAATTCATCGGAGTAACTCGGATTGCGATTCAATCACGTCGTTTGCTGTAGACCAGGAGTCCCGCGGCGATGGCGGCCAGGGGAAGCGCGGCGGTCAGGACGCCCACGCGCCAGAAGGCTTGGGTTGCGGGGGTCATTTCGCGAATGCGCGCCACCTGAAGCGCGTGCGGGCCGATGGCCAGCATGGAATCCTGGTGAGCCAGCCAGAGGATGCTGTTGACGAAGAACTCCCCGTTGCCGGGAAGACGTGAAACGCTCAGGCCGTGGCGTTCGAGCATTTCCTGGTCTGGGAGATCGACGAGATAGCTGATGGCGAAGACATAGCTTCCAACGACGACAAGGCGAGACTCGCCGGGGGCTTCGGATGCGGCGGCGGCGTAGAGGCGATTGTCCGGGGTGTTGTCGATGTCGCCGAACATCCGGCCGGCGTCCGGGTCGGGCTTTGGATTGAAGGTGATCTTGGGATGATCGGAGCCAAGGAGGGATTGGGCATCGGCGGTCGCCCAGTAGTGGGGGGAGAAGGGCATGGGAAGCAGCGGGGTGACGTGCACGCCGGGGGGAGTGGCGGGTGTCGCGGAAACCGGCACGGAGGCGGCCTGGAGGAAATCCAGGCCTTCCAGCGGCGTGGCGATCGGGTGGTTGCCGTACTGATTGATTTTGACGACGGCTTGGCTGGCCTGCTCGGCATTTTCGGCGAAGTCGTTGGACTGGCGCTCCGGAGCGGGCAGGGATTCGTGAACGATCACGTTATCCGTCTTGGCCTGAATGCCCATGGGTCCAAGGGCCTGGTCCATGGGATCGGCGGTGGGGAAGAGCAGGACCAGCGTCGATCCGCCGGATTTCAGATGCTGTTCGAGCATGGGATCGATCTGCGAGGGCTGGTCGGGCTGAGTGTCGTGTTGGAAGCGGACGACGATCCAGACGGCGGATTTCATCTGCGCATCGGTGGGTTCAGGGATGGGGGACTCCTGCATGGCGGACTGGCCGCTCATGTCTTTTTCCTGAACGTCGAAATTGTCGTCGCGCAGGCGCTGGGCGATGGAGGCGAACGGGGGCTGCTGTTCGGGGGAGATGGCCGTCGCCAGCGGCGGGCCGCCGGCGCGGACGAAAACGACCATGGGCTTGGCGGAGCTTGTCAGGGAAGCGATGGCGGCGGTGATCTGCTGCTCGCCGGCGAAACTGAGCTTGGGCTGAACGTCGGGGGTTTGGGCGGCGAAGCGGCTTGAGTTCGGGACCTTCCACACCTGGTCAAATTGCAGGATTTTATAGCCGGCGTCAGCCATGACGATGATCGACTTGCTCTTGAGTTGCTGCTTGAATTCGTCCAACTCGGTGAGCGAGCCGAGATGGGAAATGCTGTCGACCACGGCGTCGGCTTTCTTTTTCGCAACGTCGGAGCGTGCCGCGGCGGCGGGACCGTAATCCGTGATCGGCTTCAGCTTGGAAAAGGCGGGGTTGGTTTTGAACGAAGCCACCACCTGTGAGAACTGTGTCAGGAGTTGGGAGATGTTTCCGTACGTCGTGCGGGTCTCGTCCACGCCGTCCTTGTAGCTGGGAATCTGTTGGTTGAGATCGGAATCGATGGCGGTTTTTAGATCGGCGAGCTGGTGATGGGTGAGGACGAGCGTGAGATAGGCCGCGGAGATTTCCTGCTGAAGCTGCTGATCCTGGACCTGATCGAAGGGCAGGACGCGGAATTTGGCGGCTTCATCGCTCACGAATTGATCGATCGCCTTGTTAACGTCGGGGACCTTCTCGAGGATGGCTTTATAGCCCTTCACTTCCCCGCCGTATTTGTTGGTGACGTCGGCAACCAGCTTGTTGAACTGGTCCTTCTGGGTGTCGGGGTCGAGCACCTCGGTGGTGATGTTCCTGCCCTTGGTGGCGTATTCATTGAGCAGGTCGGCGACGGGCTGGTAATAATCCTGCTCGTGGGAATCGCTCTTGAGCTTGGGATACAGAGCGACGACGCGAACGGGCTGCTTCAACTCCTGGATGAAATTGAGGGATTGGGGACGGAGGCTCTGCGTGCCGCCGGCGGTGGTGTCGATGCGCACGGCGCGCGATTCGGCGATCCAGGTGAGCATGACGGCCAGGAGGATCACAACCAGGCAGGAGAGGACGACGTTGGCGCCGTACTTGATCCACCGTTGGCTCTGCGATTCGGGCGGGGTGAGCGTCATTTTCTCGGATTCGTCGGTTTTTTCGGGCATCGATAAGACCATCAAATAAAATTCATTTCCATCGCCGGGATTCCAGCACCTTGGTGGTAAAGAACAAAAAGACCGCGGTGGAGAATATGAAAAACGCCAGGTGGCCGGTGTCGATGATTCCGCGGCTGAAATCGGTGTAGCGCTTGAAAACCGTTTGGTTGAGGATCGTCGTCCAGGATGACGACAGGAGCTTGCCGCTGGCCCA
>JBEKXM010000264.1:0-6732 GCA_049512115.1 Tepidisphaeraceae bacterium
GAGGGACGGGAACGCTCATTTGCTCAACCGTGCGAGCGTGAATGACGCCTCAGGTTTGAGACCTGCTCGAGAACGCGGGCCGTTTCGAGGCAAATTTGGGCAAGGGCATCCGAACGACCGACCTGCGGGCGGCATTTTCATGCACGGCTGGTAGAATGACGCCATGGCTTTTGCTCTTGATAAGAAATCTCGAAAGCGCGCGAGGAAGAGAGCAAAGCGCCTCGCTGATTTGGCAGACAAATTTGAGCGCGAGCGCAAGACATCGGCAGAATGGATCGCCATGATTCGTGAGTCGGCTGTTTCAGCAACCAAATTCGCCCTGAGAAAGAAGCGGCGGCGAAAACTACCGCCCAGTGCAAGATGAGATGCTCATGTCACGGATCAGGTTTGGAAGCTGAATAAATTGTTGGCGGCGATTTGAGACACTTCTCTCATGCCAGCCAACAATGCCGAAAGGTCACAGATCGGGCACCCATTTGACCCATCGGGCTTAGGAGTCAACTCCGCAGTCAAGGTTACGGGCTTGGGGGACGGACCCTGATAGCTAACCTGAACATAATACCAGACGCCCTGGTGTCGGCCACATTTACCCGAATAATCCAATTCAAGTCGCCGAGCGGTCCCCACCTCAACCAGCTTCGTGAATGTTCTCATTTAACGCAGTTCGGCATCTAAACACTCTGGCTTTACTGAATGGGTACGATTCTCGCTCCGCTCCCAGGCAGCCTTTGCGTGCGCGCGGTAGAATGTCCATCATGCCACGCGACCTAGCGCCACTGGATTACGAAAGCCCCCAGAAACCCCAAGGTCGGAAACGCTTTGATTGGGAACTTTTGATTTTCCTGATTGTGCTGGCCTTGGTGATGGTCATGATCGTTGGCTCGTTCTTCGCCATCAGGCGATAGAAGATGCAATGGCACCATGGGCCAAACTTCCCTTCACGCAAAATCTCCCTCAACAAGTGCAGGTGGTCATTTTGGAGCATCGGCTGGGGAACCCAATCGTGCCCATGCAGCAGGACCATTCACCGCGCCGTTGTACGAGAACATTTGCCCCGTTGATGTGTCAAATGCATATCCAGGTTGCATTTCGTGCGGCGGGTAGAATTGGTATCTTCCCACCGTAGGCGCGCTTGGCTCTTTCGTTTGGGCAACAGGAGTTGATAGTCGATCAACGGAACTGAGTCCCCAACCGATCACCATCGCTGCAACAATCAAAGACGCGAGGATATAAGGGTTGATTTTCATGACGCTATTTCTATCCCGCCGTCAATGAGGAGCCAAGAGCCATGATGCCCCAACCGCCCTTGGCTTCCCCCAGTTTCGCGGTATCCTTCGCATCCATGACAACCGAGATCGAAATCAAAGGCATCTCGTTCGACAACGTGGATGAAGCGATTCAGCACACCTTCGCCTCGGGTCGCGGCGTCACCGTCTCGGTCGAAGGAATCGACGGCTATCTGGTGGTTGAGCAGGAAGTCGCCGACGCGCTGGCCGAGAATGGCGTTGGCTTTGCCTATTTCTTCGATCATGAAATGCCTGATGGCAGCAGCCGCGTCGTCTCCGTGCCCGTGGGATGAACCACTCGTTTGTTCAGCCGCCCGAGAGTGAATACCACCTCAGGTTTGAGGTCGAGCTTCGCGGCGACTGACGGGGATCACGATCAATTTCTTCACGGCTGGTTCCTTTCCTTGACTGCCATGTGCCCGCTGAACTGTAATCGCGACCAACTCCTCGGGAAACAATCGCGGAACAATCGTAGCGACCAGGCGCAGGCAACATGCTCGCTGTGGCCGAAAAGCACGTGGGCGATTTCATGCAGGGCGGTGATGACGCTCAATCTTCCGCGAAGAATGATCGTCCTCGTCGCAGGAATGAAGCAGGAGTTCCCTGAACTTTGACGCTCGTCTGGTTCGAAAAGCAGACGTGGCTTTTCTACGCCTGCCGCCGAGCAGATGTCCACGATGGCTGCCCTGAACTTCTCGATCCGTTCTGGGATTGAGCCGCGATAGGGTTTTGCTGCGGCAAAGCGTTTGACGGCGACGACGATTTCGGGCGTCAGTTGGACGGCATCCAGGTCAAGTTCGTCGATGGAGCGGGGGTAAATGTTCATGCCATTGTCGCCCAGGTCGTCCGTTGTGCTTGAGCATATTCGACGAAGACGGAATGCAGAATTACGATGTGGACATGATCCATCTCATCTCCTGGCGCGGCAGGGGCTATGTCGCCTTTCTGGCAATTTTCCTGGCGGTGGCATTCATGGCGGCGGGAGCGGCATTCAATGAGGACATCGCCTCTTTACTTTTCGCTGTCGGCTGGGTCGTGAGCGGTGTGATATGCTTCATCCTCGGTCGGCGATGGAATCGAGTCGCCGACGTTCACCGATTCTGCACGTTCCGACTTCAAACCTGGGGCTTTATCTACGCTGGAATTGGTCTCTTTCTTATGCGATTCGCGTGGATGGGTCTTACCCTGAACCATCACCAGCATTAGAGATTGTCCGACAACTCGTCACGATCCCGAGTCAATCGTTCATGCCGTTTGCCCCCTGATCCACCGTTGTGAAGTCATCGCCCCCGTCAGACGGCGGCGATCATCCGTTCGGCCCACGCGATAGCTTGGTCCTCCGTCCATCCGACGCTTTCATCGCTGGCCCCAGCAATCCATTTCGTCCGCGTTTGGTTTCGGGGGGAACAGAACTGATACAGTTGCCAGCCTCGGCATCGTTCATGGTTCCAGAGGGCCAGAAGATGGGTTTCGCAAATCAGAACGGCATCAGCGCCGCCGAAGCCGAGGGGACGCAAGTTGGGCGTGATCCAGGTCATACTGCCCCTTGAGCGAAGTGGGGTTGTGAGAAAGTCAGGTGAGCGGAACTGGTACAACTGCCAGCCCTGCGGGGAATGGCATAGGTGAATCCTCCTATGCCGTAACGCGAGCAATATCCGATACCCATCACCCAGGTTTTAGCAATAATTCGTATTTTGCGGAAACAGCATCGTGAAATACGACACCCAGAGAAGGTAAGGCATTCCTGGAAAGTTTTGTTTCTCAAGGGGTTTGCAGAAAGGAACCCAAAAATGACGCGCTCAAAATTTCCGAGAACAGCAAGAGCATGGCTCTTTACACGGTCCCCGGATTCACGCAAACACGTTCCCCAAACGTGTCCGGCCCGCATTAAGGCGTTGATCTTTTTCGGTTGCCTGATTTCCAGTGTCGCAACCGTCGCGCAAGCCGATCCTCCGCCCGCCAACATCCTCGTAAAGGTAGATACGGATCGCAATGGTGATCCATACTTCACGCCGGATCAGGTTTCAACAATCATTGCAAAAATGCAGTCTATCGCAGATACAGACCTTGGGTCTGGACAACTGAACTTTAGCACGACCATAGGTGACCCCGATCGCACGATAACTCTCACCATGAACGGCAGTAAATATTTTGGAACAACCGGCAGCGATGCGAAGACAACCTTGGTGGTTTACGGCGGCACGTTCGTCTACTACACCGTTCCAAATCTTTTCACCGGCAACGTTCTCCTCAATGCCATGGCGGAAACTGGCGTACACGAAGTTGCCCATACCTATGGAACGAGTGACAACACAAACAGTAGCGTCGATATTATGACCTCGGGGGATCCATTTAGTAACCAGCAACGAGCGAAGGACGACCGCCATTTGAATAGCAAGGACGTGAAGCTGATCAAGGATAATATTAAGAAGAACGCCACCCCTATGAATAAAGGCGAGAATGACATCGCCGTATATGATTCCGGTCCATCGCTGTATCCTGAAGACGACGAGGGGGCTATAAATGCTCAAGTGCAAGTGACGGGGCCGGATGCCGGCAATTTCGCTCTTGGCTGGCTGGTCACCAATGATACAGGAAATCAGGACGTTCTTTTCACCCACCTGCCAGACAGCTCCAATGACGAGATGACGCTGTGGAGCCAGAATGACATTCAACTGGCCATTGAAGGATTGCCGGGGACTCCCTATGAAAACCAGATTTTCACTGTAGCTGATTATGGCTCAATTTCCGGGTCCGATCCGGTCTTTAACGCGATGTACAATCAGACGGTTGACCGAAACTTGACGGTCAATTGGGACATTGACCAGGATGGGCAAAGTGACGTGACGGCATCCTTCAGCACGTCGGCACTGGAACCAACGACAACGGATGGCTTCACCATAGTGCCTGAGCCGAGCACCGCAGCGTTGCTTGGATTATGCGCCGTCACGGGATCGCTACATCGGTGGCATCAACGACGTAAACCCACCACCAGTGCCTAATGCTTCCGCCACATCTCGATCAGCACCTTCGCTTCCTCCAGGCTGTAGAATATCTCCCGCTCCAGAAGCTCATCCCTCAGCTTCCCGTTGAAGCTCCCCACATATCCATTTTCCCACGGACTTCCCGGATCGATAAACAATGTCTTCACTCCCACCTTGCTCAGCCAATCCCGCACCACGTCCGCCGTGAACTCCGGACCATTGTCCGAGCGGATATGTTCTGGCACGCCGCGCGTGGCCATCAGCCAGGCCAGACGTTCCAGAACATCGTCGCTGGTTAGTCGAGATGGTTTGGGTCGTAGGCGGGATGCCCCGTGATTTCGATGATTTCTCCGACTTCGGCGAACGGCAGATCGCGGGCACGGTTGCGCAGCTTCTCGATCAAGGCGCGAGCGTCTTCGGGGCGTTCGGCTTCGGAGGCGAGCGTATAGGAAATCGTCAGACCCATAAGTCTCATTCTACTGGAATCAGCCGAATACAAGGAGATGCCAGGGATCAACGAAGTTCGGCTTCGATTATTTTAACAGGACAGCCAACGAATCAACCAGTTTGCTGACATCCATCGTCGTTGTGAACAGGGAATACTCTTTCATTGGCCCATCGCTGTAGGCGAGGGATCAGGGCACCACGTTGCGATGCCGAGTTGGAAGACCCAGCCAGCGGGGAACCGCACGGCAATACAGGTCATACGAAGGTCCGCGTGTCGCCCGAAGATGTGGTTCCTCAACCAACACCACGGCCAAGTGGAAGAAGACAAACACCGCACAGCCGTAAGCCGCAAGGAAAAACGATTCGAAGAGAATCGCTTGACCGAACACGAACAGCAGAACGCCAACATACATGGGGTTGCGGGAGAAACGGTACAGACCGTCCGACACCAAGCCTGAAGGCTCCTCTCCGATTAGAAACCGCAAACGACGTGTGAAAAAGATGGCAGGCGTTCCTCCTGCCATAAGGAATCGAATCAGACAAATGGCATAGATTAGCGTCCCCGCCGCGATGGGTAGCCACCCTATGTCCCAAATCCCTCCTTGGCGTTTCGCGCCGCCATCGATAGCCCAAGGGAGGAAGAAACCGACAAAGGCAGGGACCAGGGCGGTGAAGATTAGGCCGCGTATCCATAGCATTCGAAACCGCATTATACCTCAAGGACCAGAAGCCCTGCGGTCTGCCAATCGGTCCCCTTGATGGCCGCTGCCCGCTGCCCCGAATGCGGAACGGTTCTGCCGAAAAAGGGAAGCCGTTTTGGAATGAACCAGGATCGTTTTTGGGAGGCTTTCGGACAATTCCCCATCCGCCGCCTAAAACGCCCCAGGATGCTTCCTATTGGCTTCCAGACCCCAAATAGAGCGAGCCTTCGATCTTGATTTCACGGTTGGAACGTATCTAAAAACGCTTGCTGAACTTCATCCTGATATTCCGCTACGGCATCAGGATCATCTTCGTCAGGCTGTGCTTCATTGTTCCCCTGCTCTTTCCACCATTTTTCCAGGTCATACGATTTTTCGGTGATAACGCCATCTTTAGCAGTTATGACGCCTCCCTCAAACATGCCATCGGTGCTTGTCCAAACCATTTTCCCCGTTGCTCCAGCGAATAGAGTCTCCGCATTACTTGCGAGACCTCGATAATACGCTTGCGGAATAGTAATGGTCAGATGCTCAGGATCAATCTGGGCAGTAGGATCATCCGCATCTGGAAACAATGCCCCAGAGTCGCACTCTGACCGAAACCATTGCCCATCGACAATCCAGCCTTCGCCGTCATTGTTCATAAATTTGAACGCCTTATCAAAGGCGGTTTTGTTCTTATAGGTGATTATCGCTGCGATGGCGTAGTAGGTACTCATGTCCGTGCCTGTTTGTCACGCGTTGTGAGGCTCGGCAAACCAGCGTCTCGGTTGTTGCTCGATTAAAGCGGCGGTAAAATGCGAGGCATGGAAGACCGACAGCCGCCCATCCTGAATTATGCTGATGCGCAAGGCAACATGTGGATTGCCATTGCTGTGTTTCCAGATGAGGTCACCGCTCATTTGGCGTCGAGCAAACTGGACGCAGAAGGCATTGAGACTGATCTCGGTAATCACATGAATCCGTTTCTGGGAATCGATTCGACTCGCATGTCCGTGAAATCGGACGACGTTCAGGCCGCAATTGCAATTCTTACGGACACTCCAGCCAAGCGATGGCTTGTCGGCCACTAAGCGTCAGCGATCCGCGTGTCTCGGCTATTCCGTCAATGTCGCTTCGTATTGCAACCATTCTTTTGCCTCGGCGAGGGCTTGGGCGATTGCTGTCTCCGCTAATGTATCTTCTTTAACAACGCTCCAGGCGCTATACCCATCACCGTCAGCAAATCGTATAACCTTCACGCGGTTTAACATCGCTCCATCACTTGCGACTACTTCGAGAGTCGCTTCGATGTTGGGATTGAGTGCCTCTATA
>JBEKXM010000265.1:0-6722 GCA_049512115.1 Tepidisphaeraceae bacterium
GCAACTTCGCGCCTTCGCGTCTTCGCGGTAATCTTTATAGAAAAGCCCAACAAGTTCGAGGGTTCTCATCAGCGCACCACCTGCACCGAATTGAACATCAACATCGCATTCGCCGCCAGCGGAATCCCCTTCACATTCGGCCGAAACAAGTACGCGTTGACGTATGTAAAAAGCGGGATGATCGGAGCTTCGTTGAGAAGAATGTTTTCCGCTCGCGAAAGCAGCCGCAGCCGGCGGCCCTCGTCGGTTTCCCTTTGCGCCTCGGCACACAGCCGGTCGTACTCGGCATTGCTCCACTTGGCATCATTGTCGTCGCTGTCGGTTTTGTATTTGTCCGTGAACGTCGTCGGATCGTGATAATCGCCATACCAACCCGCCCGCGCCACGTCGTATTGCTGCGTATGCAGCTTCACCCCGAAGATTCTCACTTCCACGCCCTCAAGACGCATGTCAATTCCCAGGTTATTGAGCCATTGCCGACGCACGATCTGCGCGATATCCGCGTGAATCCCTTCGCTGCTGTACAGGATCGTCAGGTTTCCAAACCCCTGCCCGTTCGGATACCCGGCCTCGGCAAGCAGCTTCCGCGCCCGCTCCGGATCGTACGCCAACCCCGGCGGCGATGAATACCCCTCGAACACGTTCGGCGGAACGTACGTCCGTGACGGCGGCTGGCCCAATCTCCCCACGTTCCGCACGATCGGATCGCGGTCGATCGACATCGCCAGCGCCCGCCGCACGCGCACGTCCGCCAGCGGATTTTTCCGGCCGTCCGGAAGATTCGGCAAGCAGTTCAACGAGTAAAAATACGTTCCAAACGCCGGGAAAACGTGCAGATCGTCCCGGCCCCCTTTCGCCAGAATCTGCGCCGCCAGGTTCGGATCCACGTCCGACAGCCAATCCGCTTCACCCCGGTCGTACATCCGGTACGCCGCCACCCCGTCGTCCGCATAAATCTGATCCACCACCCGGCTCTTCACGTTGGCGCGATTCCAATAGTATTCCGACGCCACCATCCGCAAGCGCCGCTTGAAGCTCCATTGCGCCATCCGATACGGGCCGTTGGTCACCAGATTCGGCGGACGCGTGAAATCCAGCCGGTAGTGCAATCCGTCGCTTTCCTTGAACGCCTGCATCGAGCGTTCGTGCATCGGGAAGAACGGCGGAAACGCCAGCAGCGCCGGAAAAAATGGCACGGGGTCGCTCAGCGTCACCACCAGCGTCTTCTCGTCCAGCGCCTTCTCGCCCACCATCGAAAAATCCGGCGCCGGCCGCGTGGTATCGCCCTTCTCCCTGGCCGCCACGTAATCCGCAAACTCCGACGAGTATTGTTTGGCGCCCCGGATGTAATAGTGCAGATAGGTGTATTCCCCCGGCGTTTCCAAAAACCGTCGCCATTCAAACAGAAAATCCCCCGCCGTGACCCGGTCGCCGTTCGACCACCGCGCCTCCGGCCTGATATGAATCGTCCAAATCGTCCGCGTCGAATCCGTCGTCGCCCGATCCGCGCATCCCAGCACCGGTCTCAGCGTCACCGGGTCCAGTGCATACAACCCCTCCCACAGCGCGTACGCCACGCGGATGTCCTGCATCCAGCTCATGCCGTTGGGATCAAGGCACTTATTGTCCCCGCGATTGACGAATGCGAAATCCGCCCGCCCTCCCCCCGCGTCATTCGACCAATACACCGCCGCCGCCGCCAGCCCGGCCAGGATCACCGGGATCGTCAGTAGCCTCATCATGGTGACGGTTCGCTCGACGGCGCCGAGCTGGGACCACCTGCAATATTCTGCGGTTGCTTCAGTTCAGTGAACGCCGGATTCCCTTGCGCCGTCGTAAACACCGCCTCGCATGTGCTTTTGATCGTATCCGCCGGCATGCCCGCAGACAGCTTGTGAACCTGATCGCAAACTCCTTGCAGCACAGTGTCCCCTATGTTCCCTGCCATCCCACTCAACCAGAACCCTTCATCCTGCAATGCCTTAATCAAATCCTGGTTCGACGCCTGACCAGACACCGCCGCTCGCTGTCCCATGTACGAGACCAGATACACCGCTGCCTGGACCGCCTGAAACTGCTGATCGCTATTCATCACGTTCCAACCTTCTTTGGCCAGCAACAGACTCGACGCATAGGTGTCCGCATCTGGATTGCCCGGAACGCCCGTGGTTCGGTAAGCCTCAATCCTCGATTTTTGTAGGTTCAAATTGGCGAGGATGAACGCTGACAGGTTATCGCCTTGCGGCATCGCGCCCGCGTTCCACAGTTTCGGATTGATAGCACGATACGCTTGTTCGGCGATGGCCCCGGCCAACGGGCCATCCGAATTGGCAGCCACGCTTGCCACGATCGCCGCCAGAAGTTTGTCCCTCTTCTCCGACGTGAAATTGGGATTCTGAACCGACACCTGCAGAATTGCCTGCCCCGCCTGCTCCCCCACCAGTACGACCGCCTGGCATTTGTCTGACAACAGCTTCTCCGCCGTCGGCGCCAAATTCATCTTCGGGGCGTTTAAGTCCTTGATCACCAGCCCCATGTTAATTTTTGTGTTGACAGGCGGATCCCCCTGCGACAGCAAGTTCATAAACGTCCGATTCAGCGCCTGGGAATAGGTTTCTTGATACGGAGGCCTGGCCGTCGCCGGGTCTTCCGTTATCAGCCATTGCCGAATCATCGCAACCATTCCCGGATCGGTCGGGTTCTGAACCAGCTTGTTCACCTCATCGCTGATCTTTTGCGCGATGTCCGCCGCAAAAGGCTCCATGCGCAGGGACGTTTTGGCATCGGCGGAAATCCCCGGATCGGGTGGCACCGGCACCACGTCGCCCCTGACCCGCATCGACACCAGCCCCATCACGGCGACTAAACATATTCCAAAACGTCGAATCATGCTAAGGATTCTCCGGCGAGATTCTGGCCAGAAATTGAACCGTAACCGCCGGTAATTTAAGTGTCAAGAATCACCCCGACATTATGACCGCCCGAGGGTCTCTCGCTTATTTGTGGCGGGCATTGCTAAATTGCCTATTGCCGATTTCCTATTGCCTATTGGAATACGGGAGTCCGCAACCTTCTCCTCTTTCAATGGGCAATAGGAAATAGGAAATAGGCAATCGGCCATCCTCCTCATTGTCCCCACGCGTCCCGAGCCGTCGGCACCAGGTAGCTATCGTAATTATACGCCGGCCCCACGTCCGCCCCGATATATCCCGGGCCGTCCACCGGGCGCGCCGCCGTCAGACGATGCGGCGCTATCGCCGTATAAATGTTGTCGTTGCCCAGCCCGCAATACGGCGTCGTCTCAAATGACACGTCGCCGGACGGATGCAGCACGTTCTGCCCCGCCTGACGATGGTTGCGCGAATTCCCCTTCGCCAACTCAAACGGCGGCGCATCCCGCGCCGGCCCCAACACTCGACCCCCGTCACTGTCATATCCCGGATTCTTGTCCGCCAGCACCGCGCATTCCTCTTGCAGCCGGTCGCCGCTGAACGTCAGGTTGTACGCATCCGTAAACGGTGAATCGTACGAATAACTCAGATTTCGCGCCGAACGGAAGTTCCATCGCTTCGACACCGCCACCGCCGTCCCCAGCCCATCCGTCATCGCATCCGCCTGGTCCGACGTACTGGGACATACGAACACCGACAGGTCCTTAATGTATCCCCCGCGCACCAGCAGCCACAGCGATGCCGTGATGTCGTTCCCCTTCACCCCGCCGTCCGGACCCGTGAAGGCCACGTATCCCTGCGGCTTGTGCGCCGAATCGTACGGCGACTCGGGCAATGGTTGAAAACTCGATTCGTTGGCCCTGCCGTATTCCTTCAGCGCCACCCCGATCCGCCACAGATGCGCCGCGCAATCCGTCCGCCTCGAATCCTCCCGCGCCATCTCCATATACGGAATAATGATCGCCGCCAGGATCGCGATGATCCCGATCGCCACCAGAAACTCGATCAGCGTAAAACCCTTCGAATTTCGAATTTGATTCGAGTTTCGAATTTCGAGTTTTCCGCTTTCCGCTTTCCTCCTCAACTGCCCGCACGCCGCATCAATGTCCCTCCCCCTGCTCTTGCGCACGTGCGCATTCACCCCGCCGTTCCTTAGGATCGTCTGAAACCGCACGACGTCCTCCGCCCTCGGCCGCTCGAACTCCAACCCCTCCACCTCGTTGTACCTGATCAGGTTCACGTTCGCCCTCAGCGTCTTGCAGATTGCCGCCAGTTGCCTCGCCTGTTCCGGCCTGTCGTTCACCCCGTGCAGCAGAATGTATTCCAGCGTCACCTCACGCCCCGTCTGCTCGAAATAATACCGAGCCGCGTCCAGGATGTCCGCCAGCGAAAAATGCTCCGCCCACGGAATTAGCTCCCGCCTCAACGCCTCCGTCGGCGCGTGCAGCGAGATCGCCAGGTTCAGCGGCAACTCCTCCCGCGCCAGCTCGCGCATCCGCGCCGGCACTCCCACCGTCGAGATCGTGATCCTTCTCGCCCCGATGTTGAAACATTCCGGATGGTGGATGATTCGCACCGCACGCATCACGTTGCCATAGTTGGCCAGCGGCTCCCCCATCCCCATGAACACCACGTTGGTAATCCGCTCCCGCTTTTGCGCCAAAAGTCTATTCATCTGAAAAATCTGCTCTACGATCCGCTCCGCCGGTAGATTTTGTTTCAATCCATTTAATCCGCTTGCGCAAAATTTGCAGCCCACCGCGCATCCCACTTGTGAACTAATGCACGCAGTCCGTCGAATTCCGTCCGGAATTACCACCGATTCCGCCAGTGCTCCCCCGCCCCAATCCGTCAGTATCTTCCACGTTCCATCCTCACTTTTCTGCTGCCGCGTCACCTGGCCAAGTTGAAAATCCATCCCCTCAGTAAGCGTTTGTCTATCGGCTTTCCGCAGGTTGGAAATTTCGCCGGGATCGGCCCTCAACTTGTGGTAAATCCCCTGACGAATCTGACGCCCTCTATACTTTGCCCATCCCCACTCGTTCAGTAGGCGCTCCATCTCCTCCGGAGAAAACGAAAAAAAATGACGCTTGTCGGAAATCAGCATTGCGTGGTGCATATTATGTAGTGTGGAAGCGAATCGGCAATGATGGGTGGATTTAGAAGGAGGCCCGCATGCAAAGCCTCGATCAGATCGTGAGCAGCCCGCTGCAAAAACACGCCGGACCAATCCCGGAAAAATCCGCCGGCAAAATTTTCCCGGATAAATCTCCGACCACAGCTTCTTCCAATATGTCCCAGGCGACCATCTCCTCTACGCAAACCGATGAAATGCTTCTGGCTGCTTATCGCCACGGCGATCGCGCCAGCTTCTCTCGAATCGTCGAACGCTATCAGCGCGAACTGTTTCATTTTCTCATTCGCTTCGTCGGCGACCGCGCTGCCGCCGAAGATCTCTTTCAGGAATCTTTTCTCCAGGTCCATCAAAGCGCCAATCAGTTCGATCCTCAGCGCCGCTTCCGCCCCTGGCTCTTTACCATCGCCGCCAACAAAGCGCGCGATTATCTGCGCTCGCAGGCGCGGCGACCGGCCAACCAACTTCAGGCCGCCATCAATCCCAGCAATGACGACAGCGGCGAATTCATCGACCTCATGAAAGGCGCCACCCCCGGCCCCAGCGCCCCCATGGAACGTCGCGAACTCCAGGAATTGGTCCAAAAAACCGTCATGGAGATGCCCGCTAACCTCCGCGAAATCCTCCTGCTATCTTATTTCCATCAATTTTCATACAAACAAATCGGGGAAATACTTGCAATTCCCCTGGGGACGGTAAAATCTAGGTTGCACGCCGCGGTCGCTTTTTTCGCCGATCGCTGGCGATTGCTGAACCAGGGAACTTTTGATTCGTAGGAACTAGAGCAGGCATCACGTTTAAGTGGCTGAAACATATCGCAATGGCGTGATGCGAAAACTTGTTGTGCCCCCTGGTCGCAGTTCAGATCTATTTTCTGCTCATGGACTTACGCCCGTGCGGCCAACACGGACGAAAATTGCGGTCAGGCGGTTCTTGGGCCGCCCCCGAAAACGAGGGGATGTTTATGCAGAAGAAAAAACTCAACCTCCAGGACAGCCAAGCCGTTGATTTGCTCCTGGACCGCCAAGCCGCTAACCCTTCTGACAGCGGAGTCTTTGTGAAATTCGTCGACGTACAACCTCAGCGCGTCCAAAAAGTTAAACATATCCTCAATCTGCTCAAAGAATTGCCCGTTGAGGATCCCCCCTCCGATCTCGCTGGACGAACCGTCCGCCGCGTTGTTGACGCCCTCTCCTCCCCCGATGGCTCCACAATTCTCCGCTCCGTGCCGGGAAATCGCCCGGGCAATCAGCAGCCATTGTCCTGATTACAGCGCCAACCTCCGTAGTGGGTTACTTTCGCAATCCAAAGCCATGGGAGCTTGCTCCCTGGGGATGCCAATTCGCTTCAACATTCAAATTCACCCATTACCAACTCCTCCCCCAGCCTCGCAATTTCCTCTTCTGTGTGTTCACAACTCAGCGTCACCCGCAGCCGGCTTGTCCCGCGCCCAACCGTCGGTGGCCGAATCGCACCCACCAGCAGTTGCCTGTCCAATAAACGTCCCGACATCTCCATCGCCGCCGATTCCGAACCCACGATGATCGGCACGATGGGCGAATCCCCCTCCGCCACGTCCCGGCCCTTCCCACGCAGCCCCGCCCGAAACTTCCGCGACAGTGCCCGCACCCTATCTT
>JBEKXM010000266.1:0-6683 GCA_049512115.1 Tepidisphaeraceae bacterium
CGGTAGGATATGGATCGGACAGCACTTAGCGATGTTTCCATTGCCGCCCAGCCGAGCTGGGCCGACGGACCCCAAAACGATCTGGCCAAGAAACCGATAGTGAAGCTTCCCTGCGTCACGATCCGTTTTGCCGGCGACAGCGGCGACGGCATGCAACTCACGGGGACGCAGTTCTGTGACACCTCGGCGCTGGCGGGCAACGACATCAGCACGCTGCCCGACTATCCCTCGGAAATCCGCGCACCGGCGGGCACGCTGGCGGGCGTCAGCGGCTATCAAATCCAGTTCTCCTCGCGCGACATTTTCACGCCCGGTGACGAGGTCGATACCCTGGTGGCCATGAATCCCGCGGCGCTGCGGGCCAACCTGAAATCGGTCCGGTCCGGCGGCATGGTGATCGTCAATTCCGATGCCTTTTCTCCCCTCGATCTGAAGAAGGCGGGATATGACGACAACCCGATCGCGGGCGAATCCATGCCGGGCTATCGCCTGGTGAAAGTTCCCATCGATCGGCTCAACGCCGAAGCCCTGAAAAGTTCCGGACTCACGGCCAAGCAGATCGACCGCTGCAAGAACTTTTTCACGCTGGGGCTGCTCTGCTGGCTCTACGATCGTCCGCTGGAACCGGCGCTGAAGTACATCACGGCCAAGTTCGCCAACAAATCCCCGCTTGTCGCCACGGCCAACAGCGCCGTGTTGAAGGCCGGCCATGACTATGGTGAAAATGCCGAGTTGTTCCCCGTTCAATATTTTGTTGCCAAGGCCAAGCTTCCGCCGGGACGTTACCGGAAGTTGACCGGCAATGAAGCGGTCGCGCTGGGCCTGGTGACCGCGGCGCGGCTGGCGGGGAAGGATCTGTTCTACGGCAGCTATCCGATCACGCCCGCCACGGACATCCTGCACAACCTGGCGGAATTGAAACATGCCGGCGTGGTCACGTTCCAGGCCGAAGATGAAATCGCGGCGATCGGTTCGGCGATTGGAGCCAGCTTCGGTGGCGCGATTGCGGTGACCGGCACCAGCGGGCCGGGGGTCGCGCTCAAGAGCGAGGCGATCGGCCTGGCGGTCATGACCGAATTGCCGCTGGTCATCGTGAACGTGCAGCGCGGCGGTCCGAGCACGGGTCTGCCGACCAAGACCGAACAAGCCGATCTGTTGCAGGCGGTTCTCGGCCGCAACGGTGAATGTCCGGTTCCGGTCATCGCGGCGACGAGCCCGGCGGATTGTTTCAATGCCGCCGTCGAGGCCTGCACGATTGCCGTTCGCTATATGACGCCGGTCATGCTGCTGAGCGATGGATATATCGCCAACAGCGCCGAGCCGTGGCTGATTCCCGACGCCCGATCGATGCCGAAGATTGAGATCGCTCATCCCGCGGCCGGAGACGATGGCGGCGTGTTTCAGCCGTACCGGCGGAATGAAGACGGGTCCCGGCCGTGGGCGGTGCCGGGCACGGAGGGTCTGGAACATCGCATCGGCGGCTTGGAAAAACTGGATGGCGCCGGGACGATAAGCCAAGACCCGGCCAACCACGAGAAAATGGTCGGCCTTCGCGCGGCGAAAGTGGCGGGCATTCGCCCGGCCGGCGCGGCGTTCTATTGGACCGGCCCCGAGCACGGCGACGTGCTGATCGTCGGATGGGGCGGCACCCATGGCGCCATCAAGGCGGCCACGCTCGATCTCCGAAAGCAGGGCGCCGCCGTCTCCGCCTGCCAGGTGCGATATCTCAATCCGTTCCCGCAACGGCTTGGCGAATTGCTCGCCCGGTTCAAGACGGTTCTTGTGCCGGAACTGAATCTGGGACAATTGGCGTTGTTGCTGCGCGCCCAATATGGGATCAAAACGGTTTCTCTTACGAAGGTGCGCGGCCAGCCGTTCACCATCAGCGAAATCATCGCCGCCGCCAAGACGCATCTTCCCGCCCAATTGAAATCATTGGTCGCTTGAATGGCAAGGTATCTCTCGGTCTGGACCGCAAAATGGAAATTCTCAATAACCCATCACCCTCGAAAGAAACCTGCGCCGGCTGCACTCCCGCCGACTTCGCGTCAGACCAGGAAGTCCGCTGGTGCCCGGGCTGCGGCGACTATTCCATCCTCGCCCAGACGAAAAAGGTGCTCGCCAAGCTGGGGATTCCACGCAGCAAAATCGTCTTCGTCTCCGGCATCGGCTGCTCCAGCCGATTCCCGTATTACCTGAACACCTACGGCTTCCATTCGATCCACGGCCGCGCCCCCACCATCGCCACGGGCCTGAAACTGGCCCGGCCCGATCTCGATGTCTGGATTACCACCGGCGACGGCGACGCGCTGTCCATCGGCGGCAACCACCTCCTGCACACCCTCCGCCGAAATCCAAATCTCAAGATTCTCCTGTTCAACAATCGCATTTACGGCCTGACCAAGGGCCAGTATTCGCCGACCAGCCTGAAGGGATCCAAAACCAAGAGCAGCCCGATGGGGTCTCTGGATACGCCGATTCGTCCGATGAGTTTCGCCCTCGGCTGCGGCGCGACGTTTGCCGCCCGGTCGTTGGCGGTCGACACGCGGCACCTGGAATATGTACTGGAGCGCGCGGCCAAACACGTCGGCACGTCGCTGGTCGAAATCTACCAGAACTGCGTCATCTTCAACGACGGCGCGTTCAACTACGCAACCGAAAAAGACCTGAAGCCCGATTCGATCGTTTACCTCGAACACGGCAAGCCGCTGATCTTCGGCAAGAATCGCGAAAAGGCGATCGGCCTGAACAGCCGCCTTCAGCCGCAGGTCGTCAATGTCAGCGACACCAAACCCACCGATCTGCTTGTGCACGATGAACGGGAACCAACCCCCGCCGTCAGCTTCCTGCTGAGCAACCTGACCCAGCCGGATTTCCCCGAACCGATGGGAGTGTTCCGCGCCGTCGAGCAGGATTCGTTCGACGCACTGGTTCACGGCCAAATCGCCCAGGCCCGCGCCCAGCGCGGCCAGGCGGACCTGCAAGCGATGCTCGATGGGTCGGAATCGTGGATTGTGCAGTAGCTATCCCCCAACACGGATTTGCGGCCACAGGCCGCCCCTCGACCGTCCTTCACAGCCCCGCTTGAGCGACCGCGGTCTGGTTTGGCAATGCATAACATTATCGCAAAAAGTCGTTTTCCGCCCGGAAATTGACGGTTTCTCACGTATACTTGCTGCTGGCGGATGAGGGCAACCATGTCCAGTTTTCACATAGGTCCAAGGGAAATCCGCAGCGAAAAATACAGGAGGAGAGAAACCATGAATCGCAACATCATTCCGCTACTGGTCGCGCTCACGTTTGCCGCCGCGTCAATGGCCAGGGGACAGGCCTATACCGGCGTCGTTCTTTATCCGATGACGCCGCCCAGCGGATTCAACTTAAATGTCCGCCCGACGGATGCCGCAGGCGGGAACGTGGTGGGCTTCGGCGAGAACGCGGGCAACATTCACGCCCTGTTCTGGAGCGGAACCGCCGCCAGCGCCGTCGACCTCAATCCCAGCGGGTTCACGTACTCCGATGCCGGATACACGGACGGCGCCCAGCAGGTGGGCGAAGGCTGGGGCAGCGCCACGGGCGGTTACGATAGCTACCACGCCCTGCTCTGGAGCGGAACCGCCGCCAGCTCCGTCGACCTCAACCCGGGCGGGTTCACGCAATCACAGGCCTTTGCCACGAACGGTGCCCAGCAAGTGGGCTATGGCTTTGGCAGCGCCACATCCCAGAATGGCCACGCCCTCCTATGGACCGGCACCGCCGCCAGCGCTGTTGATCTCAATCCGGCTGGATTCTCAGACTCTTCGGCCGATGGCACATGCGGTACCCAGCAGGTGGGTTCCGGGGGCGCTCCTTCTACGGGTGCCTACGGCCACGCCTTACTGTGGACCGGCACCGCCGCCAGCGCTGTTGATCTCAATCCGGTTGGATTCATAGATTCTGTGGCCGAAGGCACAAACGGCACCCAACAGGTGGGTTCGGGCTTCGGTAGCGCCACAGGTGACAATACGGTTGCATTGCTCTGGACTGGAACTGCCGCAAGCGCTGTTAATCTCGGTCCCACTAAACTACCCCAGATCACATCCTCATTTGCATACGCCACAAACGGCACCCATCAGGTGGGGTACGGCTATGGCAGCGGTACGGGCGGAAACGATCACGCTCTACTGTGGAGCGGAACTGCTGCAAGTGCCATCGATCTGCAAACCTTGCTGCCGACTGCGGGTACGTGGGAAACTTCGGATGCCAATTCAATCGATGCTTCCGGCGACATATTCGGCTACGCCGACGGTACTTACGACAACTACACGGGAGAATTCGCTGTTGAGTGGTCGCCAGTCTCCGTTCCCGAACCCGCGTCATCGTTGCTGCTGGCCCTGGGTGCCGGTGGATTGCTCATGCACCGGCGACGAAAGCAAGTGGTTTGAACGAGATACTGTCACGCTGCAATCGTCCTCCGAAACAACTCACCGACGATTGCGCACGCGGGGTCTGAACACGCCCCCGCTCCAAACCTCCGACTGAAGGCTCCGCAATGGTCGTGAGTCATTGCTGAAGTTCACGGAAATCTCCATCCGGAGATCAGCAGCCACCTCCCCATTTCAGGTTTTCTCGCGAACCAGAACGAAAATCGCTTCGGTGGCGTTGCGGTTGGGGTCGTCTTCGACGAATCGACGCTCTTCGCTGTTGAGACAAACTTTGCGCACGATTGAAATGCCCAATCGATGGCACAAATCCTCGACGTCGAGGATGGAGGCGAATCGCCGATTCGGAGTGTCATACCAATCGAAGCGGAAGGACCCTTCCATCTTGGGCGAGCGGCCTTCGCGCCAGAACATCTCGCGGAGCCGGCGATAGGCGAAATTCGGAAAGCTCACGATGGCCAAACGGCCGATGCGAACGATTTCATTCAGAATCCGCTCGGTGTCGGCGATGCATTGCAGAGCCTGGGAAAGGACCACCACGTCGAATTGATGATGGCGGAAGCCGGCGAGGGATTTGCCGACGTCGGCGTGGACGACGTCCAGGCCGCGCTGGAGGCAGGAGATGATTGCCTGGGGTTCGAGTTCGACGCCGACGGTGCGTCCGCCGCCGGCTTGGGCCAGGCGCGACAGCAGTTCGCCGTTGCCGCATCCCAGGTCCAAAACGCTTTTTCCCGGCGGGATGAGCCCGAGAATGGCCGAATGGTCGGGGCGATCGCCATGGAAGATCGGCAGGGGCACCGATGGGTCGGGCGTGGGTGGTTCTTGCGGCTCCTGACTGGCGGCGGAGCCGTTGCCGGTGCCGCTGAGAAATGCGCGGATAAGTCCGCCATAGACGTCCAAGCTGTCCGACAGGAGAAACGCGTCGTGGCCGGACGGCGTTTGCACCTCGCAGGAACTCACGGGCTTGTCATTGCTGATCAGGGCATTGACGATCTGCTGGCTCTGCTGGGGGGGGAACAGCCAGTCGCTGGAGTAGCTGATGACCAGCCATCGGCACGTCGCCGGCGCAAATGCTTCGCTCAAGTCGGCATGCGAGTGGCCAAGATCGAACAAATCCATCATGAGCGAGAGGGTGACGTAGCTGTTGGCATCGAATCGCTCGACGAACTTGTCGCCCTGGTGAGCCAGATAGGCCCCGACGGAAAAGCGTTTTTCGAAAGCGGTTTGGACCTGGGTAGGCCGCAGGCGGCTGGGGTCGAACTTGGCGGTCATCGCCTCCTGCGACAGGTAAGTGATGTGACCGAGCATGCGTGCGATGGCCAATCCGACGGCGGGTCCCGGCGGGCGATCGTAATAGTTGCCGCCGCGGTAGTTTGGATCACGGAGGATGGCGTTGCGGGCGACGACGTCAAAGGCCAGCGCCTGGCTGCTGAGCCGGGCCGCCGTCGCGACCAGGATGCACGACTGGATGCGATCGGGGTATCGGGTCGCCCAGAGCATGGCCTGCTGGCCGCCCATGGAGCCACCGACGACGGCGTGAAGCCGCTCGATGCCCAGATGATCCAGAAGCCGGCGATGCACCTCGATGGTGTCGCCGATCGTGGCCGTGGGAAAGGCGGCGGCGTATCGGCGCTGGGTGAGCGGATTGATGGAGTTAGGCCCGGTCGTGCCGCGGCATCCGCCCAGAATGTTGGGACAGATCACGAAGAAGAGATCGGTGTCGATCGCCTTGCCCGGTCCGACGGCGATGTCCCACCAGCCGGGCGAGTCGGCCGGATCGTGCCGAGCCACGTGCGAATCGCCGCTGAGCGCGTGGCAAATCAATACGGCGTTGCTCCGCGCGGCGTTCAGCGTTCCATAGGTTTCGTAGACGACAGTAACTTCCGGAAGCTGCGCGCCCAGTTCCAGCTTCAGCGGCTGGGCGAACGTCACCGATTTGGCGTACGGCAGCGACGCGGCGGAGCGGAGGCTGTCGCTGCTCTGGAAAATCGCCTTGTCGGCGGCTTCGGCTTCGTTCATGTCTGCGATGCCTTCAGCGCCTGGTCCAGATCGGCAATGATGTCGCGCACGTCTTCAATGCCGATAGAGAGGCGCACGAATTCCGGCGTTACGCCGGTCTGGGCCTGTTCCTCAGGCGTCAACTGTGAATGTGTCGTCGTAGCTGGGTGGAGGATCACCGACTTGGCGTCGCCGATGTTGGCCAGGTGGCTGAACAGTTTCACGTTGCGGAGGATTTTTTCGCCGGCGGCCTTGCCGCCCTTG
>JBEKXM010000267.1:0-9411 GCA_049512115.1 Tepidisphaeraceae bacterium
GGTGATCGCCTACGCCGCCAGGAGATTGCCTTACATCGTGCGCTCGACCGTCGCGGGGTTGCAGCAAACCCCGGTCGATCTGGAGCTGGCCGCGGCCAACCTCGGCGCATCCCGCGCAACCGTTCTGCGCCGGATCACCCTTCCCCTGATCCTGGCCAACCTGATCGCCGGCGCTCTCCTGGCCTTCGCGTTCGCCCTCCTGGAAGTGAGCGATTCGATCATCCTCGCCCAGAAGGCCGCGTATTTCCCCATCACCCGGGCCATTCTGGAACTCTCCGAACGTCTCGGCGACGGCCTATACATCGCCAGCGCCCTGGGCGTCTGGACGATGCTGCTGCTGACGGTCACTCTGCTGGCCGCGAATCAACTGCTGGGCCGGAAAATGGGCGCGGTGTTTCGCGTGTAAAAAGGGGTCATAAGCCATTTCCCACTCTTTGCCTTGTTTTGCCTGCTTTTACCGACGTTCGCAAAAAAAAGGCTTATGACCCCTTTTTTCTCTCGGCATCTCGGCGACGGGTTGTACATCGCCAGCGCCCTAGGCGTTTGGACGATGCTGCTGCTGACGGTCACCCTGCTGGCGGCGAATCAACTGCTGGGAAGAAAAATGGGCGCGGTGTTTCGGGTGTAATACGGGTTCCGGGTTTGAGTACGCGCTACATCCCCCGAAGCCCCGCATGTACATGCGGGGCTCCCGAGCGAAAAGGGATCATAAGCTGGATTGCGTTCGAAGACCGCGGGATGGCAATCCCGCGGCTTTGGGGGGAAGATGGGAAGAGTCAATCAATCGTCATTCCCGCGGGTTGGGTTTTTCCGATTGGGTTCCCCGTGCCTTTGATCGCCAGCATCCGGTCCAGGGCGATTGACGCCCATTTGCGCGTCTCGGCATCCACCTTGATCTGATTCACAACCTTGCCCTCCACCAGATTCTCCAGCACCCAGCAGAGGTGCGGCAGGTCGATGCGGTACATCGTCGTGCACAGACATTGGCAATCGCTCAGGACGATGATCTTCTGCTCGGGATGCTGATGGGCCAGGCGATTGACCAGATGAACCTCGGTGCCGACGGCCCATTGGCTCCCCCGGGGGGCGGCGTTGATTTGCTGGACGATGTAGGCCGTGCTGCCGGCCAGGTCGGATTTTTGCACCACCTCCCAGCGGCATTCGGGGTGGACGATCACTTTCATTTGCGGATATTTGGCTCGCACCTGGTCCACGTGCTCCGGCCGGAAAAGCTGGTGGACGGAGCACTGGCCTTTCCATAACACGAACGTCGCGTGCTCCAGTTTTTGGGGATCGTTGCCGCCCAAATCCAGCGTTGGGTCCCAAACGACCATCAAATCGAAGGGATAGCCCATGGCGAAGGCGGTGTTTCGGCCAAGGTGTTGGTCGGGGAAGAAGAGCACCTTGATTCTTTTGTCCGTCGGCCCGCCAGCGCCGCCTTGCAACGCCCATTGCAGGACATTGCGGCAATTGCTGCTGGTGCAGACCGCCCCGCCATGTTGGCCGACGAAGGCCTTGATGGCCGCCGAACTGTTCATGTAAGTGATCGGGACGATGGTCTGATCCGGGCAAACGTCGCGAAGCTGGTCCCAGCATTCTAGGGTTTGGTCGAGGTTGGCCATGTCGGCCATGGAGCAGCCGGCACCCAGGTCGGGGAGGATAACTTTGACGTTATCAGCGGTGAGAACGTCGGCGGACTCAGCCATGAAATGGACCCCGCAGAAGACGACAAACTCGGCGGTTTTCTGCTGGGCGGCGTTGCGGGAAAGCTCGAAGCTGTCGCCCGTGAAATCGGCGAAATCGGTGACCGAGTCCTGCTGATAGTGGTGGCCCAGAATCACCAGACGCGGCCCCAGCGCCTGCCTGGCTGATTGGATTCTCATGCGCAACTCGTTGTCAGACAGGTTGTTATAGATTTCAGGCAAAGGTTGTTGCCAGGTTAAGCCCATGGGTTATCCTCGTTGCCCGGATTGCTTGGGCAACTGATTCTAGTACCTGGGGCTTTTTTTTCCTGTTTTCGCCTTGTCTGATAATCGGGGGAAACAGGAATCATTATTAATCCATTCAAATGACGATGGTCGATGTTAAGGTCGAGCCAAAAAAGGTTCGCAATCGCCTAGTGGGAAAGGTAAACGTAGGCTTTCCATCATTTTGAACCCCCTCAAGTCTTATATGGAAGGAGCTTGATATGCTTCGGAAAGGTTTAGTCGGTGCGGCATTGGCCGTACTGGCACTGGGTTCGGCTGCCATGGCGGATAACGCCGTTTCATCGCCCGGGGCAACGCCGACGGACAGCAGCCCTGGGATCAACAGCAATATACCGGTGGATCTTGCACGGGTGGCCATCGATCCCGTGATTTACGGAGACGATCAGGCGGCTTCGGCGCCGGCTGCGCCCGCGGCCGAAGCCGCACCGCCACCCGCCGCCGAGCCCGATACCGCCATCATGTGGGGCCTGGACCAGGTCGGCGCGGGCAAGGTCATGAAGGACCTGGAGTTGAGCTTCACGGGCTACGTCGAGCTTGGATACTTCTACGACCTGACGTCGCCCAAGGATACCCAAACCGACCGCAGCTCTCCGCGCGACGCGATCTTCTTCCCGGGTTCGTACAAGAATGACATCATGTTGAACCAGGTCGATCTGGCCATTCAGCGAAAGGCCGATGTCAGCGACAAGTTATTTGACGTTGGCTTCATGGTGGAAGGGATTTACGGCCGCGATGCCGTTTATACCCACTCCAACGGCATTCTGGACAACGGGAACAAGCACGGCAAAACCAGCCCGGACGACGAAGTGATCAACCCGACGGGCAACCTGCTGTATACGCACTCGTATTTGTTCAGTTATGCCGTTCCGCTTACGCAGACGGGAATCACCGCCACGTATAACTTCACGCCGAACCTGAAAGTGATTGCCGGGTTCACTCGCGGCTGGAATCAGTCCACCTCGGACAACAACGGGGCGATCGATTTCCTGGGCCGGGTGGCGTGGACTTCATCGGACAGCAAGTGGACCGCTACGCTGAACTTTTCGGAAGGTCCTCAATCCACGGGCGACAATCACGACTACTGGACCGTCATCGACCCCATCGTTTCTTGGCAGGTTTCGGACCAGTTGACGGCGACGGGCGAGGTGACCTATGGCGACGCCAACGCGATCGCCCAGTGGTACGGCGTGGCGGGCTACCTGTCATACGTGACCTGCAAATACGCGACGGTGAACTTCCGCGCCGAGTTCTATCATGACGGACGCGGGTTCACCACGGGCGTCGGCGGGACCGACATCAACTACATCGAGGGCACCCTCGGCGTGGCGATCACCCCGCTGGCCGATGTCAAAGTCCTCGACTCTTTGACGTTCCGCCCCGAAGTCCGGTTGGACACGGCTGACCACGGCGTCTTCGACAACACCCACTTCACGGAGCTTACCATGGCGCTCGATGCCTATATTAAGTTCTAGGCACGGCCGCTTCGATTTCGATCACAATGCCGCGGGATACCCATCCCGCGGCTTTTATTTGAACATCGCGCATCTGCTACAATTCAGCGGCGTGAAAGGCGGCAGCGTGACATCAGGACGGGCGGCGATGCGGATCGACGGGCTTCTGGGCCGGGGGCTGCCAACGATCTCGTTTGAATTCTTTCCGCCCAAGACCGAGGCGGGGTTTGCGCAATTGTTCACGACGGTGAACGACCTGCATCCGCTGAATCCCAGCTACGTTTCCGTGACCTACGGGGCGGGGGGCAGCACGCGGCAAAAGACGGTGCAGCTCGTCGAGCGCATCCAGCGCGAATCGTCGATCCTGGCGATGGCGCATCTGACCTGCGTGGGGCACACGACCGAGGAAATCGGGGCGATTTTGGAGGAATTGTGGTCGGCCGGGGTGCGGAACGTGCTGGCGCTTCGGGGCGATCCGGCCGGCGGGCCGCAGGGGCAGTTTGTCGCCACCGCCGGCGGCTTCGACCATGCCAGCGACCTGGCGAAATTCATCCGCGGCCGGTGTGAATTCTGCATCGGCGTCGCCGGCTATCCGGAGGGGCATCCGCAATGTCTGAACCGCACGCGCGACCTGGAGATGCTGAAGCTGAAGATCGACAACGGCGGGTGCTTCGTGGTGACGCAGCTCTTCTTCGACAACGCCGACTTTTACCGGTTCCGCGACGAGGCCCGGGCGATGGGGATTAAAGCGCCGATCATCGCGGGCATCATGCCGATCGTGAACGTTTCGCAGATCAAGCGATTTGTGAGCATGTGCGGGGCGAAGATTCCGCATCCGCTGCTTCAGAAGCTGGAGGCGGTGGAGCAGGACGCGGAGGCGGTTTACGCAACCGGAATCGCGCACGCGGTCCGGCAATGCGGGGACCTGCTGGCCCATGGGGTGGACGGGCTGCACTTCTACACTCTGAACAAGAGCCGTGCGACCGTGGATATTGTCCGCGCGCTGAATGCGAAGCACGCGTACTGAATTAAGGCCGCGGTCAAGGCGTGGGCGCGAAAAGCAAAGCCCCGGCATGGCTATGCCGGGGCTTTTTTGAATTTCCGAGCGGACGATTTGTGGAAAGGCGAGTGTTAGTAGCGGTCGCGATTTCCGCGATCGCCGCGGTCTCCGCGGCCGCCGCCGCCGCCGTAACCGCCGCGTCCTCCACCGCCGCCGCCTCCATAACCGCCGCGTCCTCCTCCTCCTCCGCCGAAGCCGCGACCGCCCCCGCCGCCGGCGCGTTCTTCACGCGGCCGGGCTTCGTTCACGGTGAGTGCGCGTCCGTTGTGCTGCTGGCCGTTGAGGGCGGCTACGGCTGCCGTGGCCTCCTGGTCGGTGGCCATTTCGACGAATCCGAAGCCTTTGCTTCGGCCGGTGTCCCGATCGTTGATGATCTGAGCGGAAACCACCTGCCCGTGCTGGGCGAACAACGTTTCGAGTTCCGAGCTATCGACGGTGTAGCTCAGGTTCCCGACATACAACTTCTTACCCATCGGAATCTCCTTACATGGGTAGACCGGGGCCCGAGGGTCATTGGTTCTTTCCGGGCCAATTTGAAAGAGGCTGCATAAACAACCATTGCGGGAGGGAGAAAACGGACACGGAGGAGAGACAATGCACGAGAAGCTTTCCTGATGCCGATCGACTTACCCGCCACCTTACTTAGAGGCGGTATCCTATACCAACCCCGGTCGGTAAATCAAGAAAAAAACGGCCGCAGAGCAGGGCAGAGCGGGGTGGCGGGCAGGGCAATCGCAGATGGCCCTGGGGAGAGCAATCGGGATTAATGCAACGCTCAACACTCAACACTGAACGCTCAACGTTGAAGTAAAAAGACGACGAATTCCAGGTCTTTTTGGCATTTCCTTAAAAGTTGAGCGTTGAGTGTTGAGTGTTGAGCGTTGCATTGTCCGACCCCGTGGCAACCAAACTCTACCAAATGCGATAACCCTGGCAGGTGAGGCGGCTGGCCCCTACTTCTCCGCGACGAAAGGCTCGTAGGAATGCGGCTGTAATTGAATCGAGAACAGGACCCTGGGCAGACCCCGGAATGTGCTGGACCGCCTCGTCGAAGCGCCGCCGCCGGGTGAGGGCGGCTGGCCGGTGAAGATCGACCCCGTTTGCAGATCGCGAAGATGGCCCAACCCGCCCGCGACCGCCAGCGTGACGTAACTCGGCGTCGAAAGATAGGACTCCACGATGAAACTGTTGTTGTCATAGGCAAAGAGGCTGACCTGGGCGGGACCGTCGGCGATCACCGGGAAATCGCCCAGAATCACTCTTCGAATGGCGGCGAGGACTTCCGGCGGAAAGTCGTACAGATCGTTGAAATTCTCCGGGATCGTCAGAACGTACAATATCCCCTTGGAATAACGATCCATCAGCAGGATGGGATATCCGTTGCCGTTGGCGATGCCGGTGAGAAGCATCCAGGCGTCGTTGGTGAGGAAGTCGATCTGGGGGATCAGGATTGGGGCGGACAACTTCGATCCGCCGATGGGCCGGCCGCGCGGGCCTTGGAACTCCGTGACGGCCGCCTTGCGGTCCGTGTACTGAACCTCGCAAATGTCCTTCAGGCCCTTGCCCTGGATGGCGCGCAGGAGGCCGGAGGTGATGACCACGGACTTCCCGGCTGTCAATTGCGATTTGATCTTGCTGACGATGTCCGGATCGAACTTGGCGGATTCGGTCAGCAGCAGCATGTTGGCGTCGGCGGGAAATGTCGGACAGAGATCGATCGGAATGCCGATCATGCCGAGAAAATTGTGGAGAAAATCCTCGCCGGTGGCGTGCGGGGGGCGATAGCTCTTGATCCCGATCGGTTTGCCCAACTGGCCGAGGAAGGCGTCAACCTGCTGAAGCGAATAGGCGGCGGCATTGGCCATGAACTGGTCCGAAGGAGCGGTAAACTGCCGCGCTCCGCCGGCAAACTGGAAATAGTTGAAGCTCGTCGGTAATCCCTCCCAAAGCGTTCGGTCTCCCGCAACTGCCGGGCGCTCCAGGGCGGGCCAACTGAAGAGCATGATCTCATGTGCCTTGGCGAAGGCGGTGTCCCACAACTGCTCGGCATAGCGGTCGATGTACTTCAAATCGAAGGTGTCCACCCATCCGCCGCCGTTCCGGCCCGGGGCGATGTTCTCGAAATATCGCACGATTTGATAGCTTTCATAAGCCTGAAGATGTTGCTCCGTGAAGACGGGATCGCGCGTTTCCGTGCCGGTGTAAATCCCATCGAAAATCCCCGGCTCGGCGTCCAGGTCGTATCCCAGGCCCTGAAAATGCTCGTACCAGTTCGGGAACTTGATGATGATTTTTACGTTCGGATTAACGGCCCTGGCGGGTTTGATGAGAAGATTCCGAGAAACCTCGTCCATCGTGTCCAGGCGGTATTGGGTCCAGGTTTTATCTCCCTTGGCCGCGATGTCGGCGTCGGTCTTGGTGCTGTAAAAAAAGAAATCATCCAGAATGATTTCGTCGAAATGGCGGGCCGTCATCTCGACCACCCTCTGCACGTACTTCCGGTCGTCGGGATCGGCATAGGAAAACGAGCGGAATTGGCTGCCCTGACTCTCGTCCTGAAGCGCTAGCCCGCCGGCCACCCGGACTCCCCGGTCGGTGAAGAATTTCTTGATCGTTTCGATGGCGCCTTCATCGACGATTTGCCGGCTGCGATAAGTTTCCAGGTAAACCTTGTCCACCTTGAGCCGGCTGGCGATGCCCTTCCAGTGATCCGCCAGCCACTGCCCGTCCTCCATGTTGCGCGTGATGCCGACCGGGACGTAAACGGCGACCGAGAAATTCTTGTAATTGCCCGCCGCCGACGTCGAGGCCCAAATCAAAAGCGTCGTGATGGAGACAGCGATGACCGCGGATCGATTCATGGTGAAATCTCCGGTTATCGAATGCCCAGGGCGCTGGCGGTCGCGTGGGTTTCGATGTGGCTGAGGCTCACGTGCCAGCGGGTGATTCCCAGTTCGGTTGCGATGCGGGCGCATTCTCCGGTGAGTTGGATTCCGGGCTGGCCGCTGGGGTCCTTGACGATCTCAATGTCGGTCCAGGCGATCCCGCCGCGCCAGCCGGTCCCCAGGACTTTCAGAACCGCCTCCTTGGCGGCGAATCGGCCGGCGAGGTGCTCGAAATATCGCTTGGGATTGGCGTTGCAATACGCCTGCTCGGCAGGCGTGAAAACGCGGTCGAGGAAGTGTCGTCCGTGCAGCTCGTGCAGCCGCCGAATCCGGGCCGTTTCAACCAGATCAATGCCGTGGCCGATGATCGACATAGCTTCATCATAAGGCCGCGCGACTGCCTAGGCACGAATCGGATGGCCGACGGCAATAACCGATTGAACGACGAACAGAGCCGGGGCGTCCTCGCCCCGGATTCGGGCCGAGGACTCCCCCGGCTCCTGAATCGCATTCACTGTGCCGTGTGGAGCAACTCCGCATTTGACTGGTCGATGATCTGCAACACCGGATGTCCATCCACCTTGCGCAGGATGGGAATGCCCAGGAGATACGCGGCGGTTGAAAACGTGTCTTCGGTATTAATGACCAGATCGCCGTAAACGGTGAGATCGAGTCCGCGGCGGATGCCGGGGCCGACGGCGATCCAGGGGATTTGCCGGCTGCGGGGGTCGTCGGGGCCGTGATTGAGGCCGGCGCCGCCGTGGTCGGACGTGACCAGGATGAACGTCGAATCGCGAAGATGCCGCTGGTCCAGCGCCCCCAGTACCTGGCCAATGGAGAAGTCGGCGAATTCGATGGCGGCCATCTGCCGCGGGCTGGACCAGCCGTAGGCGTGACCAACATTGTCCACGCTGGGCAAGTGCACGAACAACACGTCGGGCTGATGATCGAGAATCATCCGCACCGCCTGTGCGGTGACCTCGGGGTCTTCGACGTGTGTTGAATCGGGTATGAATTGCCAATCGAGCGTGCCGGGCTTGGCGAGGTTGATGAATTTCTACTTTCCCACGACCATGGCGGTGGTGTAGCCGGCTTGCTTGGCCAACTCGAACAGCGTGGGAAACACCGGATAGACCGGATGAATCAGCGGCAGGTCGGAATTCCATTGGATGCCATGCTTCACCGGCGGCACGCCCGTGAGCATGCTGGTGTGCGAGGGAAGCGTCACCGATTCCGCGGTGGTCCTGGCCCAGAACGAGAAGCTGCCGGCGTTGAACAGAGCATGGATGTTGGGGGTATTGGCGCGCAGCGCCAGGTCTGGCCGGAGGCCGTCAACGCTGATGATGACGACTTTGTGGATTTGGGGAATTGGCCGGGTGGTTTGAGCCCCGGCGCGAAAGCAGAGCGTGAGAACGACCAGGACGCAAATGAATGCCCGTTTCATACTTGACTGATAACAGTGCATTATTTGGATTTTGTTTGCAATCCCGGGGGTGGGATTTGGGTTTGGAGGCTTCGACCACGGAAGCCTTGGGCTCAGCCGGTACATCCTGGCGCGGAGTTATTCGAAAGGATCAAACCGATCATTGGCGAACGGCGGCCGACCGTCGCGGCAAACCGCTTCGCCGGAAAACCGTCAAATGATAACCCGTTTGATCACTGGAATACCGCATAAAGCCGAGAAAAGGCTGCGAGGGTGGGTTTGCCATTGTGGCCGTAGCAACCCAGTGGTTGCCGTAGGTGGAAAAGACTCCTTCTATGTTCGCGGTATCAAACACTAAGACGTTGATCTTCGCCTTCTCGGCATCGCTAATTGCGGAAAAGTGCGTCGGCAGGTAGCAATCGGCGGCCAGCAGCTTTACTGGATAGTACGCAGCGAAATCGGCGGCTACGTGGTCTTCGGCGTCGACGTTCTGCATCACAAACCACTGGACCGGCGCATAGTCGCGACGCTGCCATTCCACCAGCGTCACCAGCAGTCTGAGGGGCAGTCCTAGCGCCGCGATCAAGGTCATTGCGGCGGCAGT
>JBEKXM010000268.1:0-6671 GCA_049512115.1 Tepidisphaeraceae bacterium
ATTCACCGGCGGAACCGGCGGCGGAAGGCAAGGTTCCCGGCGCGATGGAGGCGGTCCCCGGGGCGGCGGCGGAAGTGGTCGCACACGACGGATCGGCCGTGGCGAAGGGCGAGGAATTGAGCGTGGAGGAGCAGGCGATTGGCGGCCTTCCCGCATCAACGGGCGCGGAGGAAAGCACGGAGCCGTCGGACAAAGACGAGGCCGATACCGCGGCCCTGGCCGAAGGTCTGGAATCGCCACCATTGAATGATCCCGACAAGTTGTGATTTTGGTTGACATGTTTTTTGGAGAGTTGTTTTGGCAAAGGGCATTCGAGTCAATCTGCTGGCCAAGGAACTTGGCATCGAGAGCAAGCTCATTCTTCAGAAGCTGAAGGATGAAGGTCTTGGTGACAAGGCGCCGAATCACATGAGCACGCTGCCGCTGGGCTTGGCGGAGTCGGTGCGGGAATGGTTCGGCGGGGCCGGGGGCGGCACGGCGGTGGAGACGGCGCCGCACGTGGAGGTGGCCACGAAGCCCAAGACGGTTCGAAGCAAGAAGAAGAAGGAGCCCGCCGCCCCGGCGGAGGCGGGCGCGCCTGCGGCGGAACCGGCGCTGGATTCCAAGGTAGGAATCGAAGCGCAACACACGGTGATAGTTTTCGACGAAGCCCCGCCGCCCGCGGCTGCGACGGTGGCGGAACCACCGCCCCCGGCGAAAAAGCATCCGGTGCGTGTTCGAGCGCCGGTGGCGCCGGCTCGGCCGGCGGCCGAGCCAACGGTGGAGCCGCCGCCGCCGGCTCCGGTGGCACCGCCTGCGCCGCCCGCAGCGGGGCCTGCCGTGGCCAAGCCCGCGGCGGCTGCCCCGCCGCCCGCGGCGCCGGGATCGCCCGGCACCACCGAGCACGTTCGTCCGCCGCGGCCGACGGTCACGCTCGCCAGCCGGGCCGCCTCACAGCTAGCGCCGGAGGTGCGCAAGCCCGTCGTGCAGGCCCCGCAGCTTATTTCCCTCGAGCCGGCCAAGATTCAAGGCCCGCGTGTGGTTCGGATCGAAAAACAGGAAGCGGTGGAGCAGCGTGCCCCGCGTCCGCCGCGGCCGGCGGAAACGACCGGAGTCACGCCCGCCGGCCCTCGCGCCGGGCGCGGCGTCAAGACCGCAGACGAGGACGAGGAAGAGACGAAAAAGAAAGCCGCGGGCAAGAAAGGCGGCAGTCTCTCCAGCCGGCGCAGGGGCGTCGATGGCCGCCGCGGCGAAGCGATGGAGAAGCTCAAGGAATTCACCGACGCCGACCTGATCGCGCGCCGCGACGCCCTGAACGCCGCCGCCAGTTCCCGAAACGTCTTCGACACGCATCTTCGGCAGATCGAAAGGCGCGGCACGCACGCGATCGCCAAGCCCATCACGCAGCGCGGCGAGCCGGTGACGGTGGAGGAACCGATCACCGTCCGATCGCTGTCGGCGGCGCTGGGGGTGAAGACCAACGAGGTTCAATCGCGGCTGATGAAGAGCGGGGTCAACGCCGCGATCAACCAGACCCTGGACCGCGAGGTCGCCCAGACGATGGCGATGGAATTTGGCATCGAGTTGAAGATCGCCAAGCAGGCGACATTGGAAGAGATGCTGCTGAGCGAAATCGAAGCCCGGGAGGTGGATCCGGCCAAGCTGGTGACGCGGCCGCCGGTCGTGACGATCCTGGGTCACGTGGATCACGGCAAGACGTCGTTGCTGGACAAGATTCGCAACGCGCACGTGGCGGCGGGGGAGGCGGGGGGCATCACGCAGCACACGGCGGCGTGGATGGTGCAGCTTGGGCAGAAGCGGGTGACGTTCATCGACACGCCCGGGCACCAGGCGTTCACGGCGATGCGGGCCCGCGGCGCGAACATGACGGACGTGGTGGTGCTGGTGGTCTCGGCCGCCGAGGGCGTTCAGCCGCAAACCGTCGAATCGATCAACCACGCCCGGGCCGCCGGGGTCCCCATCGTCGTGGCGCTGAACAAGATGGACCGCGCCGACGCCAATCCCGACATGGTCCTGGGCCAGCTTGCCAAGGAAGGGCTCAACCCGATCGAGTACGGCGGTGATACGGAAGTGGTCCGGACCAGCGCGACGACCGGGGATGGGATTGCGCAGTTGATCGAGCTTTTGGATTTGCAAAGCGAGATCATGGAGTTGAAGGCCGATCCGACGGCCCCCGCGCGCGGCAGTGTGATCGAAAGCCGGATGGACGAAGGCCTGGGCCCGGTGGCGACGGTCCTGGTGCAGAATGGGACGCTGAAAGTGGGCGACATCGGGCTGGCGGGGCCGGGCTTCGGGCGGATTCGCAGCCTGGTGAACGACCGTGGGGAAATGATCCGCGAGGCCGGCCCCAGCACCCCGGTCATCGTCAGCGGGTTGAGCCAGTTGCCCACGTCCGGCGATAAGTTCTATGCTCTGGACGACAACGAGCGCGCCCGCGCGATCGCCGAGGAACGGCAGGCGCAAGAGCGCCAAACCGATCTGGGCGGCGCCAACCGCGTGACGCTCGACACGCTGTTCGCGTCCATGAAGGCCGAGGACGTCAAGACGATCAACCTGATCATCAAGGGCGACGTGCAAGGCTCGATCGAAACGCTGGCCAAAACGGTCACCGAATCCAACACCGACGAGGTTCGGGTGCGGGTGATCCACGGCGCGGTGGGCGGGATCAACGAAAGCGACGTGGAGTTGGCGGATGCGTCCAACGCGGTCATCATCGGGTTCCACGTGGTTCCCGACGAGGCGGCGCGGCAGATGGCCGAGCAGCGGCGCGTGGAAATCCGCCTGTATCGGGTGATCTACGACATTCTGGACGATCTGAAAAAGGCGCTGTCCGGACTGCTGGAGCCGGAAATCCGCGAGAAGCTGCACGGACACGCGGAAATCCGCAAGGTGTACAAGGTTTCGCGGATCGGCAACGTCGCCGGCTGCTTCGTCACCGACGGCCACATCCAGCGTGGAAGCAAAATCCGGCTCACCCGCGACGGCGTGGTGATCGTGGAGGATCTGAGCCTGGAATCGCTCAAGCGCGTCAAGGACGACGTCAAGGAGGTCAAGAGCGGGTTCGAATGCGGCATCAAGATCGCCGGGTATGACGACATCAAGACCGGCGACATACTGGAGGCGTACGTCCGCGAAACGTTCCAGAGAACGCTCTGAGGAAGTGCAAGTTGCAAGTTGCAAGTGCAAGTTGGGAAGGAAGGGCATTGCTTGCAACTCTTAACTTGCACTTGCAACTTGTAACTTGTACTTCCTAAGAAATGACGATCGGCGCGCTGCAAATCGAGTTGACGGTCATCGACGCCATGAGCCTGAAGGACAAGCGGCGGGTGATCAAGAGCATCAAGGACCGGATCGCGCACGGGCACAACGTTTCCATCGCCGAGGTCGGGGCGCTGGACGAGCATCGCCGCTCGATCCTGGGGATTGCCATGGTCGGCAACGACGGCCGGTACATCGAGGGGGCGTTGAGCAAGCTGGTGGATTTCATCCGGGCGACGCCGCAGGTGTCGCTTTTGGATTATCGGATTGAATTGTTGTAGCGAGCGAAAGCCGATGTCCCGTCGAACCGAGCGTGTCGCCAGCATGATCCAGCAGGAGTTGGCGTTGATCATCCTGCGCGAGTTGAACGATCCGCGGCTGACGGGCCTGCCGACCATCACGCGGGTGAAGGTCAGCCCCGATCTATCGCAGGCGGACGTGTTCGTCACGGTGATGGGCACGGCGGGGCAGAAGGCGGCGGCTCTGAATGCCCTGCGTCACGCGGCGGGGCTGATGCGGACGCGGCTGACTCGCGAAATGACGCTGCGCGTGGCGCCGTTCCTGAAGTTCCATCTGGACGAGGACCTGGCGAAAGAATTGGAGCTACTGGAAACGCTCCGGAAAGTTTCCGAGGAAAACGCCGAGCTGGACCGCCTCCGCTCGCTGAAAGAAAAGCGACAAGAACCCGCATGAAAAATTCCGCCAGACACGCCGAGGGATTGAAGCAACTGCACAAGCGTCTGTTGCGCGACGGCAAGCCGGAGCCGCGCCAGACGATCGAGCCGCTGGACGCGCTGGTGCGCGCCGCGATGACGTACGACGTCTCCGACAACCGCGCCGAGGATGCCGCCCGGGCCATCGGCAGGGAATTCGTCGATCTCAACGAGCTTCGCGTGGCGACGGACCTGGAAATCCAGGAGATGCTGGGGGTGCGCTATCCGGCGATCGAGGAGCGGGTGGCCATGATCACCCAATCGCTCAACACGATTTTCGAGCGCGAGCACACGATGAGCCTGGACCGGCTCAAGACGGTGAGCAAGCGCGACGCCCGGCAGTTCCTGCGCGAATTGCCCGGGATGCAGCCGTTCGTGGAGGCGTTTATCATGCTCATGGCGTTCGAGGGCAACGCGTTTCCCCTCGACCAGGAGATGCTGGCGTATCTGCGCGAGGAAGAGGTCTTCGACGAGGAGACGTCGATCCAGGACGCCCAGAAATTCGTCGAGAATCACGTCAAGGGCGAGGAGATTTACGATTTTTACGTCTTGCTCCGCAAGGCGGCGCTGTCCGATGGATCGAGAAAAAGGGCCAAACCATGACCGACCGCCTGCCCGCCGATACCCTGCGCCTTGGCCTTCCCAGCGGAAGCCTGCAGCAATCGACGATCGAGCTGTTTGGCCGGGCCGGCTACCGGATCAACATCGCCGAGCGCAGCGTTTTTCCGCGGATCGACGATGAGAAGCTGTCGGCGGTGCTGTTCCGGGCCCAGGAAATCAGCCGGTACGTGGCCGACGGCATCGTCGATTGCGGTCTGACGGGGTACGACTGGATCGTGGAAAACGGCAATGAAAAGGACGTGATTGAAATCTGCGAATTGTGCTACTCGCGCGCCAGCAGCAACCCGATCCGATGGGTGCTGGCGGTGCCCGAGGAAAGCCCGGTCCGCCGCCCGGAAGACTTCGAGGGGAAAATCATCGCCACGGAACTGGTCAACACCACGCGCAAGTATTTCGCGGCCAGGAAAGTGAACGTCACGGTGGAGTTCTCCTGGGGCACGACGGAGATCAAGGCGCGGCTGCTGGACGGGATCGTCGACTGCACGGAGACCGGCTCGTCGCTGCGCGCCAACAATCTTCGCGTCGTCGATACGCTGCTGAGCAGCACCACCCGCTTCGTCGCCAACGCCGCCGCGTGGAAGGTTGGGTGGAAGCGAGAGAAGATCGAGAACATCGCGATGCTGCTGAGAGGCGCCATCGAGGCCAGGGCCAAGGTTGGGTTGAAAATGAACGTTCCGGAAGACCGCCTGGCGGAGATCGTGTCGTTTTTGCCGGCGGAGAAGAGCCCGACCGTCAGCCGGCTGGCGGATTCGGCGTGGGTGGCCGTCGAGGTCATTCTGGAAGAGCGCCAGGAACGGGAATTGATCCCCCGCCTCAAGCGGGCCGGGGCCACGGGAATCATCACTTATCCCCTGAACAAGGTCATACCATAGGTGAGCCATGTCAGGACACAGTCACTGGGCAAAGATCAAGCGGGCCAAGGGAGCAACGGACGCCAAGCGCGGGAAGATCTGGAGCAAGATCGCCCGCAAGATCATCATCGCCGCGAAGAACGGGGGCGATCCGCGCGACAATCTCACGCTGAGATATACCATCGACGAGGCCAAGGGTGCCAACATGCCCAAGGACACGATCGAAAAAGCGATCTTGAAGGGGACCGGGGAACTTGGAGGCGAGAATTACGAAGCGGTGGTGTACGAGGCCTACGCGCCCGGCGGGGTGGCGATGATGATCGACGTGCTGACCAACAACCGCTCCCGCACGGCGCCGGAGCTGCGCAGCATCTTCGAGAAACACGGCGGCCACCTCGCCGCGACCGGGGCCGTCGGGTTTCAGTTCGTCAAGCAGGGAATCGTGACCGTGAAATGGTCGGCCGAGATCGAAGACAAGCTGTTGGAACTGGGCCTGGAAGCCGGCGCCGACGACGTGAAGAACGAAGGGGAAGTGATTGAAGTGATCACGTCCCCCGCCAATTTTCTGCACGTCCGGGACGCCATTTCCGCCGCCAACGTTCCCATCGAGGCTTCGGAGATCACCAACGTTCCGACGACGACGATCCCCATCGACGCCGAACGGGCACACAAATTGCTGAAGCTGATCGAAGTGCTGGAGGACAACGACGACGTGCAGAGCGTGAGCCATAATGCGGAGATACCGGAGGGGGTATCGGTATAAGAATCGCCGCGCCCCTTGCACTTCCCAGCCTATTTCGGACCTATGTCTTTGCAACTTGATTCCTGGCCGAGTCTTTTCCGGGGCGAATTTTCGCTTGTCCCGGCTGGAATCAGTATCCTTAGTATGTGTGATGGCAAACCCCTCTAATCAAAAGTGGCCAAACCCGAGTTTCCTCCGTTGGGCAGGAAGTAAACGTCAGATCCTTCCGGTGTTGGAACGATTTTGGCGAAGGGAACATACGCGATACGTGGAGCCTTTCGCCGGTTCGGCGTGCCTCTTCTTCCGACTAAATCCCAAGCGCGCGTTACTCGGGGACCTCAACCGAGCGCTCATGCAGGTTTACCGCGAAGTGAAGCGCCGTCCCGCGCAGGTCGTGGAGCAACTGAAGCACCTAGCCACGAGAGGAACTACAAGAAAAGCGTATCTCGCAGTACGGGATGACTCGAACGTTGACCTTCCAGGACC
>JBEKXM010000269.1:0-6654 GCA_049512115.1 Tepidisphaeraceae bacterium
CTGCGTCCCCGTTTTCCCAGTGAAAGGTGATCGGCGTCTGCACGTCGGGGTGCAGGCTCTTGTGAACGGGACAGGTCAGCGCGGCGTTCTGGAGCTTTTGACGCTGCTCCTCCGTGAGCGGGGCAGGAACGCGCAGCGTCACCGCCAGCCGGGCGATTCGGCGAATCGGCGCCGGCGACATCTCCTTGCTCACCACCACGGTCGCTCCGGACAGGTCCACGTCCATCCGCCGCGCCGCGATTCCCATGATCGTCAGCATGCACGTGCCCAGCGCGGTGGCGACTAGGTCCGTGGGCGAGAATGATTCGCCGTTGCCCAGGTTGTCCTTGGGCGCATCGGTCAGCAGTGTCACGCCGGAATCAACGTGGCGGGCGCTGCATCGCAAGTTGCCCAGATACGCGATTTGAATTTCAACCATCCGATTCTCCTTTGTATTTGTGCGATCCAATTATCCCGGCAATTCACATTAAAGCTTCTAAGAAAAGCTATATGAGGTCAATTCTCTCCTTTTCCGCGGGAAAATGTGGGTGAGCCGCAATGAAAAAATTCTGATTTTTCGCTTGTTTTCGACTTGCGATCAAATCGGCATTGTTCTATTTGGTGAATAGTGATTCGGGAATCGGTTCGGGCTGAACCGGGTTTGTTCTCGATCTAAAATCAGTCTTACTCTCCCTGAGGAGAAAAAATGGCACGTGAAAACCGTACCGGGGGACTTCGTGTCCCCTCTTCCAACCATCTTTTGCCCGGCGTCAAGCCACACGCCAGCGGTAAAAATCGCCGCCGAAGACGTGCCCTCCCCGCCGCCGTTTTTGTCGGGCTGGAAGCCTTGGAATCCAGGCTTCTGCTCACCGTGACCCCCAGTCTCGTGGACGGCGTACTCGTGTGCACCGGCACCGCCGGGCAAACTAATACTATTGACATTACCCTGGCCAACAATGGAAGTTCCATCGTCGCTTCCGTCGATGGGGTAGGCATCACCTGCTCCACGTCCAGCGTGCAATCGCTCGTCATCAACGCCGGAACCCGAAGCGACGTGATCAAGGTCGATCCCGGCATCCGAGTCGATGAAACGCTCACCGAAGGCAACGGCGCGCCCCCATCGCCCACGAGCAATTCGGGATCCAGTTCGGGCGCCGGATCGTCCAGCAACGATCCCTTGAGCAGCGGTTCATCCAGCACCGGTACCAGCAGTGGCTCGTCCAGCACCGGCAGCGGTTCATCCAGCACCGGCAGTGGTTCATCCAGCACCGGCAGCGGCTCATCCAGCACCGGCAGCGGCTCATCCAGCACGGGCAGTGGTTCATCCAGCACCGACAGCGGTTCGTCCAGTTCCGGCAGCGGTTCATCCAGCACCGGCAGCGGCTCATCCAGCACGGGCAGCGGTTCATCCAGCACCGGCAGTGGCTCATCCAGCACCGGCAGCGGTTCGTCCAGCACCGGCAGCGGTTCATCCAGTACCGGCAGCGGTTCATCCAGCACCGGCAGCGGTTCGTCCAGTTCCGGCAGCGGTTCGTCCAGCGATCCGACGCCGCTGCCCACGCCGAGCAATCCGAACGACCCGGCAACCCCAAATGCGGTGATTACCCTCACCAGCCCCGCGACTGTTTATCCGCTGGAATCGGTGAACGTCCAGGCGGTCAACTCGAACTTCGGCAGCGGAACCGCCCTGAACAGCACCATCAGTTGGAACTTCGGCGACCCCGGCTCTGAGTACGACGCCCTGGTTGGATTCAATGCCGCGCACGCTTACGCCAACCCCGGCACCTACACCATCACGCTGAGCATCACCACACCCGATGGTCACGTCGCCGTCGCGACGCAAACGGTGACGGTCGCACACGACAACCGCCCGACCATCTACGTCGCCGCCGGCGGCAACGACGCCAACGACGGCTCCTCGCCCAATGACCCCATTCAGAGCCTGGCCCGTCTGGGCCAGCTCCTGACCAGCGGCGAGCGCGTCCTGTTCCAGGCCGGCGACACGTTCGCTTTCAACTCGGCGAACGCGCTTAATCTGGGCGGACTTCAGGACGTTTACGTCGGGTCCTACGGCTCCGGCGCGCAGCCCGTGATCTTCTACAACGGCCCCGCCGTCGGCGGCGAAATCATCGGAACCTCCAATTCAAGTTCCGGAATCGTTGTGCAGGGTCTCACTTTCGACTCCGTTTACGTCAACAACGGCAATCAACAGGCCATCCCCTCGGCCTTCATCCTCGTCGGCAACGACATCACGATCATCGACAACACGTTCATGAACCTGGGAGATGATCTGAATCTTGTGCTCGGTCCGAGCAACGTCCTCATTCAGAACAACACATCTCCCGACCCGACGGCCCTGAGCGGATATTTCGGCTGGGTTGCCGGCAATGAAATCAATTTCCTTGGCAACACCGTCGCCAGCTCCGCCGGCGAAGCCGTCATGCGCGTCGCCGGCGTCACCGACCTCGAGTTGGCGTACAACAACTTCACCAACAACCCGGAGACCGCGGGGGGCACCGTTTCAAAGAACACCCTCTCCACGCAGGTCGGCCAGTACGTGTACGTTTATCACAACACTTTCGCCTCCGGGCCCGTCAACGCCGGACCGCTGGGCACCGATGTGGCCAACCCCAATGTCGATATCACCGACGTGGTCTTCGACTCCAACACCGTGAACAACACCACGGTCCTGATCACCGCCGGCGCCCAGAACGTCGTGATCAAGAACAACGTCATCAACGCCAACGGCGACTCCGGCATCACGATCGACGCCCAGGAAATCGGCGGTGGATTCAACTGGACCGTCACCAACGTCTGGATCGAGCACAACACCGTCACCGAGCCGGGCATCTGGGGCGGGTTCCTGGCCATCAACGACGGCCAGGCCCAGGGAATCACCATGGATTACAATCTCTTCGTCGATCCCAATTTCCAGATCAGCTCCGGCCAGGCGTTCGTCCGCGTCGACGAAAACGACATGAACAGCTTCAGCCAGATCCTGGACAACGTCTGGTCGCAACCCGCCTGGGCTTCGCCCTGGGTCAACGGCGGAATGTTCTTCGTCTCCTCCGACCCCAGCTCGCAGGTCGGTTGGCTCACGCCCGCCGAGTGGGAAGCCTCCGGCATCACCAGCGGCGACGTGTTCCAGAACGTCAACCTCGGAAGCACCTATTCGGTGGCGGTCAACGGCATCGTCGCCGGCTCGAACCTGCCGACCGCCTGAACCGGCCGGACCGTACTCATCAAGGAACAGGGGCATTGGCAATGTCCCTGTTCCTTTTTTTCGTCTCATAACGTTCGACAGGAAATCCGATGCAGGCGATGATCCTTCTGGACGAAAAAGGAACGGATCTTGCTCTTCAATTCCACGAGTTATCTGATTCTCCTGACGGTGGTGGTGCTGGTCTACCACCAGTTGCCGCCGGCCGCCAAACGATGGACGATCCTCGTTGCCAGCTACGTCTTCTATGCCTCGTGGAAATTCCCGTTCCTGGGCCTGCTGATCGCATCGACGTTGGCGAATTATTTCTTTGGCCTGCTGATCGGCCCCGCGCCGCACGCCCAACACCAGATTCAGTCGCCCGGCTCGCGCCCGCCGACCCAAAAACATCCCTTCCCCTCCGATGAATCCCGCGATCCGCGGCGAAAATTCTGGCTGATCGTCGCGCTGGTCTGCAATCTGGGCGTCCTGTGCCTCTTCAAATACGCCGGCTTTTTCTCGGATGTCAGCTACGGCCTGCTGGGCCATCGCCTCTTGCCCGCGCTGCACTGGATTCTGCCTCTGGGCATTTCGTTTTACACCTTCGAGGTCATCAGCTACGAGGTGGACGTTTATCACGGCATCACCACGCCGATCCGCTCGCTGATGGACATGGCCCTGTACGTCTGCTTCTTCCCGCACCTCATCGCCGGGCCGATCATCCGCTCCGAGGACCTGGTTCCCCAGCTCACCGCCGACCAGCCGTTCCTCTGGTCCAACATTCAAACCGGCATCGCCCGGCTGATCTGGGGAATGGTCAAGAAAGTCTACATCGCCGACGTCATGGCCAATTTCGTCAACGAGGTTTACGGCGCTCCGTCCTCCTATTCCGGCGTGGGGCTGCTGCTGGCGACTTATGCGTTCGCGGTGCAGGTGTATTGCGATTTCTCGGCGTACACGGACATGGCGATCGGCTCGGCGCTGATGCTGGGGATTCGCCTGCCGGAAAATTTCGACTCGCCCTATCTCTCGTGCAGCATCCGCGAGTTCTGGCGCCGCTGGCACATCAGCCTTTCCACCTGGCTGCGCGATTATCTATACATCCCGCTGGGCGGAAGCCGGCGGGGAAACGTCCGCACGTACGTGAACCTGCTGCTCACGATGCTTCTCGGCGGCCTGTGGCACGGGGCGGCGTGGAGCTTCATCGTCTGGGGCGGGCTGCACGGCGGGGCCATGTGCTTCGAGCGGTTCTTCAACATCAGCGAAAAACCCCCGGCATCCGCCCCCTGGCGGCTGGTGCGGTGGTTCGTGACCCTTCACATCGTTTGCGCGTCGTGGGTCCTGTTCCGCGCCCGGAGCCTGACGACCGCGATCCTGATCTTCAAACGAATCGCCACCGGCGCCCAAGGGCAAATGCTCGTGGATTACCGCCCGGCGTTCTATCTGCTGGCGATCGTCGCCGCTGAATTGATCGCGGCCAAGCAGTGGTGGATTTCCATCATGAACAACAGGCCGGTGCTGGCCCGCTGGGCGGCGTACGGCGCGGCGACGGCGTTCATCCTCACCTTCAACCGCGCCACCAACCCCGAGTTCATCTACTTCCAGTTTTGACCATGTCGAGCACGAGCGCTTCAATCTCCTCCCGGATGCAGCCGCAAGACGCCGCGGAATCGTCGCCCACAGGGGGAAACCGCGCCGCGGCGCGGACGCTGCGCCTCGTGCTTCGCGACGCGGCCGTCATCCTCATCGTTCTCGCCGCCGCCGAATTGGTCCTGCGATTCGTCGGTCCGGAATATGAGCGCAACCTCTACGACCGGGACTTCACGGGCTGGCAGCCGATCGGGCTGAACGACCAGGGCTACCGCGGCCCGGCGACGCCGCTGGCGCGGCAGGGCGATGAACTCCGCATCCTGTGCCTGGGCGATTCCACGACGTTCGGCACGGGCGTCGGCGCGCCCGATGCCTGGCCGTTCCAGCTTGCCGACGTCCTTCGCGCCCGCACGCCCCGGCCCGTTTCCGCCATGAACGTCGCCTTTGAAGGCGCCAGTCTTCGAACCATGCAGTTGGCATATCACAACCAATGGACGGCGTATCATCCGGACGTCGTGGCGCTGTTAACCAGCGGAAACATGGTCTCGCTCGCCTGGATGCAGCGCAACGACGCCGCCTCGCAGCCGAGATACTTCCGCGGACCAAACAACGAATCGCGCCTTGGCCGGCTGGAAGACCAGGCCAACCGGGCGTTCCATAAGCTTCGCCTTCCCGCGTTCCTCTCGCTCAACACTCAGCGCGGTTTGTACTGGCTGGGGGTTTTGAACCATAACGTCAATCCCGACATGCCCGCCGGCGCCATGCTGGCGCACGGTTGGCGGCAGGGAGGATTGAGCGATTCCGAGGCCGAGGACGCCTGGGGCGTATTTACCCGCGATCTGCGGCAATTCCGCGACGACGTGGCGCAGCATGGCGCGCTCCTGGTGGTCGCTTATTCCCCCACGCGCTTCGACCTTTCCGACTCCGTTTTCGACAACGAAAAAAACGTCCCGCGCGCCCGATTCACCATCGATCCCAACCTCCGCTTTCTCCGGATTTGCTCGGAATTGCAGATTCCCCGCATCGACGCGATTCAGGCCGTTCGCAACGAACGGCGGGAAATCGAAATCCGCGACCACCGGCTGGCGTCGATGTATATCCCCTTTGATTACGCCCATCTCGACCGCGACGGCCATCACGCCCTGGCTGAAGCCTTCGCCCGAAGCCTGCTCCAAACGGGCGTAATCCCCTCTTCCACGCCCAAATAACCCGAATTCTCAACATTTATCCATTCCGATTTGCTCGGACCGGATTTGAATCGTATGTTCCAAGACCCACCAATCCGCAACCAGCCTTCGCCGGCCCCGTTCCGAATACCGGACGTAAAGCTGGACCGATGGCGCTGTGTTCGCGGCTTAAATCGACGCCCGCAGGCCAAAATCTTCCTATCTCACCGCTAAAGTCACAGGAGTGATCCGCTTCGCATCCCGATGCGCATCACATGAAGAAGTACAACAGCCGCAAATCGTCGCGTCTGGGTTTGGAAGGCCTTGAAAATCGCCAGCTCCTCTCATCGATTGTCCTCAACGGGACGGCGATGGAACTGCATGGTGATACGGATCAGGGTAACGCCTTCGTCGTCCGAGCGGCCCCATCCAACCGCATTCTCGGATTCGCCAACAACTTCGGCGAGGCGGCTTCCCTCGACACCATCCAGCAAGTCGTCATTTATCTCGGCTCCAAAGCCGACTCGGTGATCGTCAGCTCCGACGTGAACACGCCCGTGGAAGTCGTCTGCCCCGACGGCAGGTGCAGTTGGCTGAAGGCGGGAGATTCAAAAACCTTCCAGGGTTCCGGCGGCACGTCGAGCTCAGCCGCTGTTTCGCCGAGCACCGGCAGCGGCTCGTCCAGCACCGGCAGCGGCTCGTCCAGCACCGGCAGCGATT
>JBEKXM010000270.1:0-6623 GCA_049512115.1 Tepidisphaeraceae bacterium
GGTAGGCTTCGCCTCCGCCACCCGGAAAATCCCGAATGCCCAGCCAAGACCCACCGTCAAAGCCCGCCGAAACACCGCCGCAGGCCCGGTCGCACTTCGCGCGCTATCCCGGCGTCATCATCAAAAACGTCATCGGTTGGCTCCTGATGCTCTCCGCCCTGGTTTTGGGCAGCTTCTTCCCCATCCCCATCGGCACGCCGATGTTCGTCATCGGCTTCGCCATGATCTCCATGCCGGGCAAGCGCCGGCTCACCAGCGGCGCCCTCCGCGGCATTCCGATCAACCTCTACACCCGCAAGGCCCGCATGTGGCGATTGGCCGGCTCACTTTTGCTCCCGCCGGCCTTCGTCTGGTTCCTGGCCTTTCAGCGCCATCCAGTCGTCCATCCATCGCGGATGACCCTGTGGCACCTGTGCGCCTTGTATGCCATCACCATTGTCGGCGCGTGGGTCTTCACCTGGCTTACGCTCCTGGCGATTAACGCGGTGGTGAGGGTTCTGCCCAGGGTCCGGCGTCGCGTGCGGCCGTGGCTCCGGGATCATGGAATCAATCTTCTTCCCCCCCGCCGAAAGCCAAGGTTCCAGCCCGCTTCCCAGCGGCCGGACGACCAGAACATCATCGAGTTCGGCGGCGCCCATCCCCGTCGCTGGGGACGTGGCGACAAACATTCCGCCCAGAGGCAAAAATGAATCGCCTGCCGATCGCCAAATGAGGCGGCTCAGGATTCGGGCATGGGGTCGGCGGCTTGCGTCGCCGGGACGGCGTCGAGGCGCTTCCCCTCAAGAATCCAGATGATGTTCCGCAGATAGACGAACGACCCGGACGCCTTGCCAATCCATACAAATTGGCCTTCAGCATCTATCCAGAAGTTTTCTTCCGAACACGTTTCCCGCTTGTGAGCCCTTCCCGGGGCCTCGCCGGTTGCCTTTGCTTGAATTTTCATGCTGACCGATCTGAGCCATTCCTGTATCCTGCGACAAAGTATGCCCCGCGAATCTTACGCCCCCCATCCACCTCGCAGCATATTCATGTTCGCAACGTTCCTCGTGGCTTGCGCGATCGGTACCACCGCCGCCGCGAGCCCGATCACGACACGTCCAGCCACTACAGCCCCGGCCACCACATCCCCGACCACGGCCCCCTCCACGCAGCCCGCGGCCCCGCCGCCGCCCCAGGCCCCGTTTTCGCTCGCCGGCGCCGCCACCCAGGGCGAATCCGTCGCCGCCACCCTCCGCGGCATCAACGCGCAATTGAACAACGGCGGGCAGCTGTCAGACATCGAACAGGAAACGCCCGTCCTCAGCAGTGAGATCAATAACCGACTGGCCGAAAGCGCTTCTCTACTGGCATCTCACCCGTCTCTTCAACTCCTGCAGCAGCAGGAGATCGATTGGACGGAGATTGAGCATACGCTCGCCGACTGGAAGGGCGTTCTTCAGCAGCGGGGCGATCGTCTCAACCAGGCAACCGACCAAATCTCCCATCTGGCCGCTACCTGGGATCAGGAGCAACAGGTCGTTGATTACTGGCTCAAGCACGCGAAACACACCGACCTGCTCTCAGCGGCCGAGGCCTCGGTCGCGAAAACTCGAGCGCAGATCGTTCAAACCAGCACCGATCTTCACAACGCCAGGATCAGATTGTTCGCCATCGAACAGGCCATCGACACCCAGAACGCCCGCGTGCTGGACGTTCTCGATTCCGTCCAGCAAGCCCGTGACGAAGCTTTCAACCGGCTGCTCGTTCACGACAGTCCGCCACTCTGGAACCTCTTCCGCTCCCGGAATGCAGGCGGGGAAGTCGCCCTCCAAGGTCAGGATTCACTGAGCCGGCAGGTCAACGAAGTGCGCGACTACCTCAGCCAGCGCCGCGAACTCCTGGCAGGGCTGGTCGTCTTGCTCCTCGTTCTGGCATCCGTGCTGCTTTGGATTCGTCGCCGGATCCAGAAATGGTGCCAGGAAACGCCCCAGCTCGCCGAGGCCACCCGCGTCTTCGCCTCGCCAATCGCCACTGCCCTGGTCCTCTCGCTGCTGTTCACCGCCTGGATTTTTCCCCGCGCGCCCAGGCTCCTCTCGGCCGCCATCGAAGCCGCGGCACTCATCCCCACCGTGATCATTCTCCGCCGCCTCATCGATCGCCGATGGTTCACCGCACTCAATGCCCTCGTCGTCTTTTACTTTCTCGATCAAATCCGCCTGATCGCGGCGGCAATCCCCGAACTGGTAAGAACCCTTTTGCTGATCGAAATGGCCGGCGGGGCCGCGCTCATTCTTGCGATCCTCCACCCGCCCCGGCGCGACCCCCAAAAACCACCCGTTGCAAAACCCGTCCGATGGGTCGCTTATCTCTTACTCGTCGTGTTTTCAGTGGCTTTGATCGCCGACGTGCTGGGCTATGTCAGCCTTGCCAATTTGCTCGGCGACGCAGCCCTCGGTAGCGCCTATACCGCCGTCGTTTTCTACGCCGGCGCCCGAATCATCAGCGGTTTCCTGACCATTGCTCTGCACAGCCGCTTCCTCACCCGGCTTCAGTTGGTTCGCGAGCATCACCAACTCATCCTTCGCCGGCTGAACATGATCCTTTTCTGGATCGCCTCGGCGGCGTGGCTCTGGGGTGTGCTCTCCATCCTCTCCATCGCGCCGGCCGCATGGGACCTGGCGCATCGCATTCTCACCGCCAACCTCAGCTACGGCCAGATTAGCGTCTCCCTCGGCAACGTGCTGATCTTCGCCTTCACCATCTGGCTGTCGGTCCAGATGTCGCGATTTGTCCGTTTCGTTCTCGAAGAAGATGTTTACGAACGCTTCACGCTGCCGTCCGGAATTCCCTACGCCATTTCCAAGATGCTGAACTACGTGATCCTGCTGATCGGCTTCTTCGTTGCCGTCTCGGCGCTGGGTTACGACATGACGAAATTCACCATCCTCGTTGGCGCCTTCGGCGTCGGTCTTGGTTTCGGAATGCAGAACATAGTCAACAACTTCGTCTCCGGCCTCATCCTCCTCTTCGAGCGACCGGTCAAAGTCGGTGATCTCATTCAAATGGGCGACACCACCGGCGTCGTCAAACACATCGGCATCCGCGCCAGCATCATCCGCACCCCGAACAGCGCCGAAATCATCATCCCCAACGGCAATCTCATCTCCAACCAGGTGACCAACTGGACCCTCTCCAACCGCCAGCGCGGTATCGAGATCAAGGTCGCCGTAGGGCCCTCGGCCAAGCCGATGGAGGTCATCGAATTGCTGAAGAAAACTGCCGCCGCCCATAAACGAATCACCGACAACCCGCCCCCGGAGGCTTTCCTGATCGACTTCTCCGCCGATGCGTTCAATTATGAACTGCACGCCTGGACAAATAGCGCCGAAGAGTGGGTGCAAATCCGCAGCGACCTCGCAGTCGCGATCCACGACGTCTTGGTAGCACTGAATATCTCACTCCGCTGAATCAACGCATCCCGGTTTCCCCGCCCGGCGATCACGTCCCGCCTCCCGCGAACGAGCGTCTATCGGCCAAGCGATCACTAAAAGTCTGCACACGGCTTATTTCAGGGAACGCCGTAAGAACAAGCTGTTCACGGAAGAAAATAATGCGGTTCACATAACGCACACCGAAATTCCGCCGTTTTGCCGGAACATCGCCATAAGGGTTGCCACTTGGCGCTCATCCGCCATCGACTTTACGCGGCCAGTCAAAGGGGATGCGAGCTGGCCATCGGCGGCGCTGATTTTGGCTCGGCGAGTTTCCGCAATCAGCGGCGAGCCGGGCTTCGCTTGGCCCACTTGCAGACCGCGTGGAAAAGGAAGTGAGATTGCCGGCTCAGGATTCCGGCATGGGGTCGGCGGCCTGCGTCGCCGGGACCGGGTCCAGGCGTTTGCCCTCAAGAATCCAGATGATGTTTCGCAGATAGACGAACGACCCGAACGCCTGGCCCAGCAATCCGATGGGATCGCGCCGCCACAAAAAATACGCCAGCAGCAATAGCGAGCCGACGAGGCTCATCCACCAGAACATCGGCGGCACGATGCTGGTTCCCTTGCGCTCGCTGGCAAGCCATTGCACGACCATCCGGCCGGTGAAGAGCAATTGCCCGAACAAGCCCAGCCCCAGCCAGAACATCACCATCGTGGAATTCGCGCCCAAGATGGATGCCAGCCCCCCGCCTTTGCCGGATTGGTAAATCCGCTCGGTCAGTTGCTCGAAGCTCACCTTCTCGGTCGTGCCGCCGGGATGCCAGATGAAGTATTGGTAATTGCCCCCGCCGTCGCGTTGCAGATAAACCTGGGCTCGGGAATCGGAGAGCTTCACGTCGGTGCGCACCGCATCGCCGAGGGGCGGATGCTGCCGAAACAGAGCAACGGCCACCACGCATAGAATCCCCACGAACAGGACTTCGCCCACAATCAGGTAAAACCGTGACATTGCCGCCTCCAGGCCGCGTAAAGTGCCCCCGCGTCAACTTTCGCCCCGCATCATTTCCGCCGCCGCGGCCGTCGCCGCATCGCTCACGAACGTCCGCACGAACTGGTCGTTCTCTTCCCGCGGGATCGGCACGTATTTCCCGGTCGCCGCCGCAATGATCGCGCCGTGAGCATCCACCGCCTCGGCCGAAGTGGCAATGAGCTTGGCGCGGCTGGATTCCACGCGGGCTTTGAATATCAGCACGTGGCCCACCGGCGCCTTCCGCCTGAACCGCACGGTCATCTCCCCGCACACGCAAAACCGCTTGCCCGCCCACGACGCCGCCCAGACCATCGCTTCATCGAAAACCGTCGCCACCACCCCGCCGTGCGCCATCCCCTGGAATCCGATGTGCTCCAACCCCGGCGCGAACCGTGTCTGGACGATTCCCGTATGGGGGTCAACGTGTAAATGCAGGCGCAATCCCTTGGCATTGCCCGGCCCGCACACCAGGCAACCGGCGGTGTGTGGCAATTCCAGCGGCATGATCAGGTGGAAACAGGCTCAATCGTCTCAACCGGCGCAGCCTCCACTTCCTTGGCGTCCCGAGCCATTCGGTGCAGCACGTAAAGACTATTGAATCCAACGTAAAAATATCCCCCCGCGAAAATCGCCAAAAACGGCACCGCCTGTAGGCAAAATTCATAACGCAGGCTGATGAGGATCCAGCATGACATGTAACAGCCGAACGCGATCTCGACGATCGGCAAACTCAGCCGGCGCAGCGTCCACACCCCCGCGCTCTGCCAGGTGCGCTTGGCGATCCCGGTCACTCCGTATTTCTGGGTCCGCACGAACTCGCTGGGCTTGCGCCGAATCGCCCCCCAGATCGCCTCCAGCACCGCCTGGCAGTTATTCAGGCTCACGCCCACCCCCAGCGCCATCAGCACCGGCATGTACAACAGCGCCTTCCACCCCGCCACGCGCCCCAGCAACTCACGCTGCCCGAAGATGAAGAACGTGCTCGCCGAGCATGTCGCCAAAATGAACAGGCTGACGCTGAAAAGGTATTGGCCCCAGGTATGATGCGCCCTCAGCGGGCTGTAAAAGCTCAGGAACGCCGGGTACATCAGCACCGTCAACACCACCATCATGACGTATACGATCGTGTTCGTCAGATGAAAGAACGCCTCGGTCTTCACGCGCCATGGCAGGTGCTTGGAACGCAAAACCCTCGGCAACAGCTTGATCGCCGTCTGAACGCTTCCCTTCGTCCACCGATGCGCCTGCTGCTTGAATCCGATCATCTCCGGCGGCAACTCCGCCGGGGCGCAGAACTGCGGAAGATACACAAACTGCCAACCCTTCATCTGCGCCCGATAGCTCAGGTCCAGGTCTTCCGTCAGCGTATCGTGTTCCCAGCCCCCGGCGTCGTCGATCGTCTTCCTTCGCCACACCCCCGCCGTCCCGTTGAAGTGCATGAACCTCCCGCTGCGGTTCCGGGCTGTGTGCTCGATCACGAAATGCCCGTCCAGGAAAATCGCCTGGCTCTTCGTCAACAGCGACGCATCCCGGTTCAGATGGTCCCACCTCACCTGCACCATCCCCACCTTCTCGTCCGTGAAGTAATCCAGCACGTTGTACAGCATGTCGCGCGGCGGCACGAAATCCGCGTCGAAGATCGCGATGAATTCCCCCGTAGCCTTCGGCAGCCCCTCCGCCAGCGCGCCCGCCTTGTAACCCTTACGGTCCTCTCGGTGCACGTACTTCACCGGATACCCCTTGGCAACCCACCTCTCGCACGCCTCCCGCGCTATCCGCGCCGAATCGTCCGTGCTGTCGTCCAGAACCTGAATCTCGAATTTCTCCAGCGGATAGTCGATCCGGCACGTCGCGTCGATGATCCGCTCCGCAACCTCCCGCTCGTTGTACATCGGCAACTGCACCGTCACCCGCGGAAGCTCGTTGAACTGGCTCTTCGGCTGGTAATGTTCGTGCCGGTGTTTCAGATAAAGATAAACCAGCAGGTAGCGGTGAAAGCCGTACAGCGCCACAATCGCCAAGACGGTGATGTAAATCAAAACAACCAGGTCGTCGGATATGCGATCCAGCATAGGGATTTGTGAAGGGGATTCCCTTTTTCCGTCGTCCCTTCAATTGCAACGGCTGCGCGATTGTAGAGCATAGACCCAATTTGTGTCAATGGCGGGACACCACCGAGC
>JBEKXM010000271.1:0-6576 GCA_049512115.1 Tepidisphaeraceae bacterium
GTCAGGTGATAGCTGACCAGTCCTTTCTCCGCGGCCCGCTTGGGAATGCTGGTTCCCAGCACCGCGTCAAACATCTCCGGAAACAGCGTGAGAATGTCAATTCGCACGACACCCTCGCCGCCTCGGAGGACTTGCCTCCGCGCCACGGAGGACCTGCCTCCGCCAATTAAAAGACTACTTCGCTTCCGCCGCCTTCTTTTCGTCCGCCGCAGCCGCTTCTTTAGGCGCTTCCTTCGCCACTTCCTTCTTGGCCTCTTTCTTCGCCGGTTCCGCCGCCACCGCCTTTGGCTTGCCCGGCTTGGGCAGCCGCAAATGCTTATGCTCCAACCCGCTCCTCTTCAGCAGCGATGAAACCATCTCCGACGGCACCGCCCCGACATCCAACCAATACTTGCAACGATCCAGCTTGGCCACGAATTGCTTGGCCGCCTCGGTGGCCCGCGGATCGTAGAATCCCAGTTCCTCGATCACCCGGCCATCCCGCGGCGCGCGCGAATCGATCGCATTGAGCCGAAAATACGCCCGATTGCTCCGCCCCATCCGCTTCAGTCTTAACTTCACAGCCATGAACCATCTCCAGAAACCATAAATTATTGCGAATTGATTACTATATCAATTCGCATGGGGTTCGCAAGTTGGCGGGTTTTTTGGTAGTGGGTCAGTTTGAAATTATTTCTTTTTTTGACGGGATTGTTCCGCATTCCGGGCATCGCTCAGGCGTGGCGCGGAGATCGTAGCCGCAAACACGACAAGTTCCTTTTCGTTTCTCGCGATTGACCTTCCCGTTCCGAATCAGCCACCACGTAGGGAGGACAGCCGACAAAAGTAGTGGCGTCCCTAGCCAGACGGAAAAGGCAGTCGAACGGTTGAGAACCATCACGACCTTCCGGTCCCCTGGGCGCAAAAGCGTCATGTGTTCATCGCGCCAGTGGAGTCCCATGGCGTTCCAGCCGCCCACCTCCGCGCCGTAGGGATAGCCGGGAAATGAGGCGGTCGCAAGTCCCGAATTCGGAGTGAGCGACTGAATGGTGGAAACCGCTAGATATCCGTCGCCCAGAACCAGTTCTCGGCGGGGCATTGTGGTGGGCACAACCGTATGAATCTGCCGCATCGATCGAGCATAACTCCATACCCAGAGCCCTGCCGTTGCTAAGCAAAGCAACAGCGAAAGCATCGCAATCCCGTTAAGCAGCCATCGGCGGAATTGTTTCACGCGGCAGATTGTACCGCGCCTCAATCAATCAGCTTCACCAATTCTTCAAGATCCCAAACGTGGTCGGTCAACCCTGCCGCCGGTTTTTTGGTAGTGGGCTACTTTGAATTTTCCGGTTTGGCCGGGATTGTGCCGCATTCCGGGCAGCGGTCGGGCGTGGCGCGGAGGTCGTAGCCGCAGATTCGGCAAAAACCGATTCGTGGTTTAGGAACGGAGACGAGTCGAGCGATCATCCTCAACGCGATGAGTATTAAGTCGCAAATCAATATGATTGCGGCGAAACGAAGGTAATTCTGATGGAAGCCCTTTGTTGTCGCTAATAGGTAGCCACGCGAACATCACCGGAAGAAACACGATGAGCAGGAATCGCCCTTTCGACATCCCGGCGAGTGCAGTGAAACCGCGGCGTATCACGAAATAATTGTACCGCGCTCAGTCGATCAATCTGAAGTTTTTGATTTGTATTTACCCCGCTTCAATTCGCCGTCCTCGATTGCCCGCAGTTCTTCCGCTTCGACCAATGCGGCCAAGTCCTCGATTTCCCAAACGTGATTGGTCAGGCCGGCCGCCAGACTGGCGTAAATCGCAACGTCTGATGGATGCGGCAACCCACTACCTATTTTCTGCCAACTCAGCGGCATGCCGACTTTCAGTCGGCAGGGATTCCCCGGCAATTCTCCCCCGTTTAACCCAGATTTTTCACCACGGATGACCCAGCGCGGCGTAGCCGCAACCGAAATGGAACACAAACGCGGGCATTTCCTTGGAACCCGAAGCGCAACGGCGAGCCGGGAAACGCAGATTTTCCGCCCGCTTCGCAAGCCCGCATGATTCACCGCGAAGCCCGCATGATTCACCGCGAAGGGCGCGAAGAGCGCGAAGGAAGAAGGAAAGTCAGTTGAACCCACTTGGACATAACTTCTTTTCCGCATTGATTCTTTGCGCTCTTGGCGCACTTCGCGGTGAATAATCCGAGCCGCAAATTTGCGCGGCATGCGAAGATTTTGATGGATTGCGGCACGGATATCCAATGCTGGAAATTACTTATGATCGCTTCCATGCTTTTCCACGGCACGCACGCTGCGCGCATCGCGATTTCGGAACTGTCCTGATTTATCCGCGTTATCCGTGAAATCCGCGGTTCCTCTGAATTATCCGCGTTAACCCCGCCAACCTCCGCGCGAAAAATCCCCATGACTCCCTTATGTCCCCAGACCGGTGCATCGGTCCCCGCCATCTGCCTTGGGCAATCGCTTGCGTCGCCCTTAGTTTGTCGCTGTGCGGCGCGTGCGACGGAAGGCCAGCATCCCGCATCCAATCACCAGCATCCCTATCATCGCCGGTTCGGGGACAGGGCTCTCGGCGACCACCATGGCGATGTCGGCCGACATCTCAACCGCAGGGTCATCCGGATTGGCCGCAGTGTCCCCACCATCATTCGCGGCGGGATAGGTGATCCGCATATAATCGCCATTGACGCCACCAACGGCCGTATTGTCCAAAGCGAAGGTTGCCGCAACGTCCACGCCACCCCATGGATCGACGAAATCAATCGTCCCCGCTTCGGAGTCGATGCCGGTAATCGTGATAATGTGAGCGCCATCGTGACCCCCCGGAGCATTGGGATCAACCCAAGCCTCCCACACCTCGATGTCTTGTCCAGCTGCCATCTGCTCCTGAAGGTACTCATCGGTGGGTACGGTACTCGCCCCATTCGCGGCGGCGTCCACGGTGCCGTCAGCGTTGAATGTGCCGAAAATCCCTTGCCCATGCACTTCGATCTCTGGGCCGCCGGTTTGATTGTCTTGGATGTACTGCACCTTTCCGTTCACCAGATCTTGCGCTGTGGTTCCACCCGTGTGGATTTCATTGCCATCGCCGTCAGTCTTGTGATAGCCTGGGCTTGCCGGGTTGTAATACTGATCGCCTTCCGTCTCCATGTCAGTGGCAAGCTCATTAATCGCGTCGAAGGGGTTTGCGCCGACCAAGCCGGTGACGCCATAATTATGCTGCAGCATCTCGAACGAATTCACTGTTGCCGTGGGCGCGCAAGCCTGGGGCGCCCGGGGATTGCCGTTGGCATCAGGTGTAACCGACGCCCCGGCGTAGTCGCCCGCCGCTGTGCCTCCGTCTATCTGGCTGTTGTGGCCGTACGTGTTGTTGTCGGCTCGAGAAATTGCCGCCGCCGCAAAAACGGCTGCTCCGAATACCAAAAGACTTGAACGTTTCATGTTCTCACCTTCCGATGAAATGAGTATCCCGACTTGAGTCACCAATGCCCTGTACAATGATGACTACGCCCGGTTAAAATGAGTATGACTTGAGTCATGCAAAATTGCAAGAAAAAAAGCTGCAAATTCAGCACGACGGATACAGGCGTAACTGACGGAGTATTCGGATAGTTATAAATTGTTCTGAAATATTACTTTATGTCTGTTGCACCAATGCCGTGCGATTATATGCGGTGATCAGCTCGTATGGTGCAATTCATTTCCGTCCATAATGTTGTCGCAAAATGCGATGCGAATATCGTTCCTCACTCGGCCGGTTGGGTTAGATTTCGCTACTTGGCGAAATCAACCCGCGATCAGAGCCCCCCATCAACTTGCCATCGCCCCGCCGGATTGTCTTTCCTCAAGGCCAGGTTCCACTTCTTATTGGCTTGTGGCTGCGAGCACTTTACGAAGTATGCCGATTGCTCGGCCGACCAGAATGCTTCACCTTCCTCCACCACGGGCATTAGCTTGCTCACGTCCAAACCTTGCTTTTTTGCCTCTTCCATTTGAGCCTTTGTTTTCTCAACGTCACTTTCCGGAGTGAACTTCCGCATCTCGGCCCAGTCGGACTTTAGAGCGGCCTGGAAGTATGCCTTTACAACTTCGACCGGCGACATCTTTGCGTATGCATCGTTATTGGTCAGCACTTCCGGCTCCTTCGGCCATTTCAGCTCCTCTTGAACTTGCAAGTTGCTGTCACAAATTCCCGTGATCACGTACCGTTTCGCGGAATTCGCGTTGGACAGCCGCACATTCATCTTTTGCGGTGGAAGTTTGATTTCGTAGGGTACGAACCACCCTGGGTACGGTTTGGACCTGAAGGCGTCGCCCAGGCTGACGATCTCAAGACCGCCGAGAAACTCTTTCGAGCCATCGTTCAGCGGAAGTGATTCGAACTTTTGGACCTCCGTCCAATCTTTACGTCCGCAAGCTTCGAGGAAGGCGCGGGCGGCCTGCTCCGGCGTCATGGCGGCGTATTTCGCATTGTCCGGCAATCGTTCCGGCTCCTTGTACCAACTGGCATCCGCTGGCAGATCGAAATGAAACAGGGCGGGATCAATGGGCTGGTCGTAGTCAATCTGGCTGGACTCGAAGACCAGCACCTCGCCGGACTGGCCCGTCACATAAATCTGCACCGCTTCCAACTGCTTCGTCTGGGCGTCAAAACGGTACACCCGACGCAGGTCCGCCGTGTCGAACGACTTGTTCTTGAGATAGTCATTGTCCGGCAATCCGGCTTTGCTTTCGATCGCCACCACGGATTCGGCGTGCCCATCCTTGGCATGTTCTTCCGCCTGCTCCACTTTCCAGCCCTTGGCACGCGCCGTTCGGATTTCACTCGTGAGCGAGTTGCTTATGCTCGCAATCTTCTGAATCCAGTCGGTATCAAAAGCGCTTGGCGTCGCCTGCGGCAACTTCCACCCAACCTTGGCATCTTTGAGGTAAAGCACCGCCGACTGCCCGTCCATAACCGCCACGCGTCCCGGCCTCTCGGCCCGCCATTTCAACTTCGGCTCGAACTGTTTCCATAACTCGACAGTGATAAAGTCCTGGTCCGGTGAGAACTCGACGAAGTTGTCGTCTTGAGGAGCGCGCAGGCGACCCCGAATATGGATGCTGGCCAGACTTCTTGAAGCTGGAGTCTGCTGATTTTGCGTTACAGCAGCAGTGGGATTCTGAATTGCAACCGGAGTTTGATCTTGAATTACGGAAATAACACCGACCGTCGCAACAGCGAGCAGGATACCAACGACCGCTACGGAAATGACCATTTTTGTCGTGCTTGTCATAAGAATTGCCTCCACCAGCGTCCCCAGCCCGCTTGCGGCCTTGCCGGTTGATGCGCCCTTGATGGCAGCGCCTGCCGCCGCCGCTTTGGCCGAAGTCGCCAGCAACGGCAGCGCCGCCACCACCCCAACCGTGAACGCCTTGCCCGGTGTGGTTTTCGACAACGCCCCTTCCACAAACGCCATCATTCGCTCGCGCAAAAGATTGCGCCCGCGCGACAGCCGTTGCTTCACCGCGTCTTCGTTCAATTCCAGCTCGGCAGCGAATTTTTCCACCGACTGATCCTCGCGGTAAAACAGGACCAATGGCTCGCGGTAAACTTTCGGAATATTTTCCAGAGAGCGCCAAAGGATCGCCTTTTCCTCTGCGCTGATCGCCTGCTCCGGCGGCAGCGGTCCCGGCGCCTCCACCTCACCCACCGCTTCCAACGGTTCGGCGGCATTGGCCGGCTCACGCCCTTGGCGCCTCAGTTCCTTGCCGATGAGAAAACGGACGATGGTGCACAACCACGGCCGCAGCTTCGCCGGCTCGCGCAGTTGGGCCAATTCCTTCCAGGCCGTCACGAATGTCTCCTGGGCCAGGTCCTCGCTCCGGCCGACGCTGCCGGTCGCACTGTACGCCAGGGAACAAATCAGGATTTGATAGCGCTCGACAATCTGCCGGAAGGCATCTCGGCGACCCGCCAAACTCTGGGCCACCAACTCCGAATCAGTGCATTCCACCTCACGCATTTGTCTGGCGCCTATCATATCCCTGTATTAGTACCTAAAAAGGACCAAGAGGTGACAAACCCGGCGCGACAAAATCCCCACGGCCAGCTTGCACGTGCGAAACATACGAAAAATACGACAAACCCCGATTCTTTCGCGGCCTGCCGACTTCAGTTCTTTCGCGGCCTGCCGACTTCAGTCGGCAGGGTTTCCCCCGCAATTCGCTTCACCTTCCGCTAGCCCGTGGCACGCATCGAGCCAACAACGGCGTTTCCGAGTCCCCGTCCCGTCCGCACCTGTCTTGATGCCCGGCAACCTCCGCCCGAAACATTTGTCCCCTTTACTCTATCTTTAGTCCCTAACTCGGCCGGCTCGGCGAAATCCCCTTCGGCCTTGCCGGTACACTGTTCGGTTCCGCCGTGCTCTTGGATGCGCCGATCCCGCGAACGGACATTTCCAGCGACTCGCGATTGGTGGCATTGCGGATCGCCTCGCTGTGGGTGATCAACTCCTGCCGGAACAGCGAGAGCAGATCCTGATCGAACGTCTGTTGTCCGTTGCCGGCGCTCTTGATGTAGTCGCCCAATTC
>JBEKXM010000272.1:0-7294 GCA_049512115.1 Tepidisphaeraceae bacterium
GGCAACCGTTCCGGCGACGGACCTTTCCACGCCAGGCACGGTTACGGTGCAAGGAATAATCACCGATGCTTATGGGCTGTATAACACTTACACGTTCCAGATCACGGTAAACCCCGTGACGCAGCCGTTCCAGGTGACCAACTTCACGCAGACGGCCAGCGGATTCGACGTGACGTTCAACCGTGCGGCGAACCCGGCGGTGCTCAATCTCTACGCCGGAACGGGCGGGATCTATGGCGGTCCGGACGTGATCCTGACGGGTCCGGGCGGCACGGTGACCGGCTCGCTGGTTTTGAACTCTACGGGTACGGGTGCCGAGTTCATCAAGACCGGTCAGGGTTCCACGCCGGGCGTGCTGGCAGCGGGCGTTTACACCGCCACGCTGGTCAGCAGCAGTACGGCATGGGAGGATCTCAGTGGCAACCTGCTCCAAAGCAACGATCCGAGTGGGAACTATGTCCACGGCTTCACGGTCGGAGCACTGGGCGACATTGTGAGTTTGTCCGATTTTGCCCGCGGACCGGGGCAGGCAGTGAATCTGCCGACGACCAGTACCGCCGGAATCCCGATCAACCTGAGCAATGGTTCAGATGTAACGGCGGTCGATTTTTATCTGGCATACGACTCGAATCTCTTGACGATCACGGGCGTGAATCCGGGTTCCGGATTCCCCGCCAACGGATGGAGCATCACGTTCAACAACAGCACGCCTGGCCAGCTTCAAGTGACGGTATCGGGTACAACCCCGCTGGCTTCTGGAGTTGTGAACCTGGTTGATCTGGTGGCCAGCGTGCCGTCGAATGCGACATACGGGCTCAGCGCGGCACTGAACATCACCAATCTCATGATTAACGGAGGCGCCATCGCGGGCACGGCGGACTCCTGATCCGGCGATCATCGCCAACCTCGACGGCACCGGCACGCTGTCCGGGCAGGATGCATCGGATGCCTCGGTTGCGGCGGTCTTACAGGGACTCAGCCTCCCGCTCTACGCGACCTACGCGGGGTTCCCGAATTACATCCCGCTGCCGGCAACTACCACGGTTCCGACCTCGCCGACAACGGGTCTGGATCCGGCGGTATCCATTCCGAGCGGCATCCTGGCCGATCCGAACGGTCCGGTGACGGTCCCGATCAATATTGACGACGCGACTGGCATGGGGTCGGCTGACTTCGCCGTCAGCTTCAACACGGCCGAACTGGGCCTGACCAATGTGACGCTCGGCACCCTTGATGCATCGGGCTTCGGGCTCACCTATTATGTTGTAGGCGACGAAGTTGGGATCGACGCTTATGCCACCAACGGTCCGCTCGCCGGAGGTTCCGGCAGTATATTTGACCTCAATTTCAACGTTCAAAGCGGAGCGGCCATCGGCGTTACTCCGGTGACCATCGCGGCGGGACCGGGCGAGGGTTTGAACGGGGACGGATTAGTAGGGTTAACTCTGACCAGCGGCAGCGTCGACATTCACGTGCCGACCGTGGCAACACCGGCCGCGGCCAATCCCAGTCCTGTTACCGGAACCTCCACAGCGCTCAGCGTGCTGGGGGCGGACGATGCAGACGAGAGCAATCTGACCTACACATGGTCGTACACCGGCCCAACCGGCGTTACCTACACCGGCAATACCAACGGCACCAACGCCGCCAAGAACATCACGGCTGACTTCACTCAGGCCGGCAATTACAGCTTTACCGCCACCATAACCGATTCCGGCGGATTCTCCGCCACCAGCACGGTGGACGTCACTGTGGATCAGACGACCACCAATATTGTCGTCTCGCCGGCAACCTCGCCGGTCGTCCCCGTCGGCTTCGCCCAGCAATTCTCGGCTTCGGCCACCGATCAATTCGGTAACCCGATCACCTCATTTGCCTGGGGAATTTCCGGCAACGGCAATTCGATCGATGGCACGGGCAACGCCACGCTCGGCTCGACGCCGGGTTCCTACACCGTCACCGCGAACGTCGGAGCCACCCAGGGAACGGCAACCGTGATCGCGGAGAACTTCGCCGTGCCCGCGAGTTCCACGCTGGATATCAACCTCGGCGCGGCTGGGCCGGTGGCGCTCACCGCCAGTGGCGGTAATATCACCGCCAGCCGGAACGGCGTGCAGATCACGTTCACATTAGCGAGCTTCACCGGCGTGACCGTCGCCGATTTGGCTTCGAACGATGTTCTGAACTTCAACGGGCCCTTGGCATTGCCCTTTACCTTCCTGGATAGCAGTACTTCGACCGTGAACGTCAACAGTGGAGTCTTGACATTTGCCGCCGTCATGGGAGGCAGCGTCAATCTGGGCACGCTATCGATATCGAACGGAGCTGAGGCGATGATCACCCCGGCGACAACGCAGAATCCCACCACGTTGAACGTGAACTCCCTTTCGATTGCTACCACAGGCAGACTGGACGTGACCAACAATGAGATGATCGTCAACTACGGCGCTAGCGACCCCATCTCGACGATCGCCGGCTACCTCACGTCCGGTCGTAACAACGGAGCCTGGAACGGCCCCGGCATCGACTCCTCGGCCGCCGCCGGCAACAGTGCCTACGCCCTCGGCTATGCCGACGGCAACGACGGCAAGGTCGCCGGCCTGTCGTCCGGCCAGATCGAAGTGAAGTACACGCTGCTCGGCGACGCCAATCTGGACGGCCTGGTCAACGCCGCCGACTTCAACATCCTGTCGACGAATTTCAACGAACCCGTCACCGGCTGGGACCAGGGCGATTTCAACTATGACGGCCTGGTCAACGCCGCCGACTTCACCGACCTGGCGGCGAACTTCAACCAGAGCGCTAATATTACTGCCGTTGCAAACGCGCCGACGGTCGCGGCGGTGGTTGTCGAAGCTCAAGCCTCTTCGGATGTCGCCAGCACGGCCTCCCCTGCCGCTTCAACAACTCCGGCGGCGACACCTTCCGCCACCGCGTCGACGGCCACGAACACAAAGACCGTCCCGGTCGTTGCTTCAACAACTCCGGCGGTGACAACTTCCACGACCCCGTCGGCGGCCGCGAAGATTCCCGCCGCCCCGACTGTCGTTTCGGCAACGCCGACCGTCGCAAAAGTCACCACTAAGTCCGCCGCCGCGGCACCGGCAGCACCGAAATCCAAGCCCGTCAGCGTTTCCAAGGCCGTGATCGGTAAGGTGACCAACGGGAAACCGAAGGCTTCGGCCGTTACGACTTACGCGGCCAGCGTTGTTCCGTCCGCGGGCGCGGGCTCGACTGCCACTCCCCAGAGTATCAACAAGGACGCCAAATTCCTCGCGGATCGATAACGGCTTGTGAGTTCGCCACGTGAACGAAACCACTTTTTCTTCCATGCAGGGCTGGCAAGTTGGCGTGACATGAGCAAATTACAGCGGCCGGAACCAGAGCGGCGGCGGCAGATACCGCGCCGCTCCTTCCGCGTGGAGTGCAACGCCAACAAATGTCGGAGCGTGTCGACGGCCAAACGCATTTTCGATCCCGTTTTCCGCTTGGCCCCATCGTATCCGGCCCGATGTCCGCGCGTTCCGCCACGCGCGTGAATCCGGAATTGTGGCCGACGACCACGGATCACGTCCCGACGTCCTCGGCAGCCGTTCACTCAGATCTTGACCATGGCCTCAGAGATGCCAGCTTTGCGCAAAAATCCATCGCTCGAGAATGGAATTGCTCCATTCGCCGATGTTTTGTTTGTAAATTTGCCGCAGGCAACAATCGGGATGCTGCAATCCGATTTCTTTAGCCATGCCGCCAGTGGCCGGGAAGCGCTCGGAATGCTTAAGCTGTCGCGCTTCCGCCTGCTGGTGGCGAGCCTGGACGTGCCGGATATGCCGCCGTGGACGCTGTTCCTCAAAGCACGGCGAGCGCAGGCGCGGTTACAGTGCGTTCTGCTCGACGAGCGAATGACGTTTGAAGACGAACGGCAGGTTCGCCAAGTTGGGGCCGGCGCATTTGCGTCCAGCGACCCGGACGTTCTCGCGTCGCTCGTCCGGACGCTGTCGCATGCGAAACGCAAATTGGCCTTGCAAGCTCTAGTGCGTCACTCGCCCGACAACACCGTACCCCCCAAGTGAAACTTGTCGTTTGAAGAGGCTGGATTTACCGGCTTCTAATTTGTCGAATGGGCGGAGGGTGGATTTGAATTGTCGTGAACACGTTGCCGAAAGGCGCGGCATATTCGGTGGTGTCGGGACGGGTGGTGAGGGGATTTGCCACAGCGAGCGTTTCTACGCCATTCTAAATGAAATGCATGGCCTTTCGCTGAGCATCGCGTTAATCCGGCATTTACCGTTTTGCCCGTTGGACTCCGCGCTGCGATTGCGAACATCGCAAGGTATGCATCTAACGCATTCGGCGGTATTTACATCAAAGCCGAAGAAGGGATTTGAACCCTTAACCCCCGCTTTACGAAAGCGGTGCTCTGCCGTTGAGCTACTTCGGCCCAAATCTGAGATTGCAGGATATACGACACGGATAAGGCGTTTCAAGGGCGGGGACATCATGGCGAGGATCGGGAATCGATCGGGATCATTCGGCAGGCGTTGCCGGCCGTGGTGGAGATCAACATTTGGGTGCGCCAGCCGGGCAATAAATCGGGGCCTTGGATTTCGGGGTGGGGGCCGATGAGCCACAGACATCGGCGGGAATGCAGTTGGCGGAGGATGGCGGGGCTGGCCGGCGCGGCGAGGATCAGCCAGGGGTGTTGTGACGCGGGGGTGTAATACTTCAGGCCCATGTACCACGTTCCGGGGGAAACCCAGGGATCGGGGTTGGTGAAGACGAGCAGGTCGTCGGGTGCGGCATTGGCTTCGAGGTCGTGGGCGAGCTTGCGCCAATCCTCCAGTGGAGCGACGCCCGTGTTGACGCGGTCGATGGCGGCGATGGCGGTCGCGGCGAGGAAGGCGATGGCCAGGACGTCGCGCAGGCCTTTGCGCCGGGGCCAATCGAACGCGGCGATCACGGCATAGATCGCGGGACTGGCCAGGATGGTGTAGCGCGGATATCCGACCAGGGTGGTTTGGCGGGCCAGATCGAGAACGGCCACGAAGCCGATGACGCCGATCGTCCAGAGGGACCAGAGGAGCAAATCGCGGCGATGCACAAGGCGCGGAATTGGCAATGCCATCGTCAGAAGGAAAACCGCCAGGACGAGATTGGGAGCGCGGCGGGCGAGAGATTCACCGCCGCCTTCACCAAGCAGAAATTCGATCGGCAAGCCGATGATGCGAAAGAGCGTCAACTTGGCGTGATCGGAGACGCGGTATTCCTGGAGAAACGTCGGGGCGAGCGAGGGGAGCGTATGGGCTTGCGTGATGAACAGGGGAATCCAGGCGGCCAGAGTGAGGATCGCGCCGGCGGCGAGGGCGGCGAGAGTTTGCCGGCGCGCCCGGGAGGGGAGACGAATCGCGGCATAAACGAACAGCGCGATCAGCGCCCCGGCGGCGAGGTAATGGGTCAGCGCGGCGGCGGCGAAACAAATCGCCAGCCCCGCGAGGCGGAGGAACGTAACGCCCTGCAATTCGATCCGTAAAAGCAGGTCGATGGCGCATAGTCCCAGGAGAATCAGCAGCGTGTAGCCGCGTGCATCCTGCGCGAAGTCGATCTGCGCGACGGCCAGGGCCATCAGGATTGCCCCAAGCAGTGCGATCCTGGGTCCATGGAGAAATCGGCAGACGTCGAAAAAGATGAAAATGGCCGCCAGGGAAAGGATCGCCGAAAGCGATCGCGTGGCCGCCGCCCCGTTGCCGAAAAGATCGATCCACCATCGGAGCGCGACAAAATATAATGGCGGATGCGTCACGCCGCCGAGATGCATGCAGATATTCCACCACGGCGCGGCCCCGGCCAGGCCGGTCAGGTCCGGCTGATCCGTGCGAATCACGTTGGGGGGCAGTTGATCGTGAACGGACCCGCGGCCAACGGCCATCTCGACGGACCAAATCTCGTCTTTCCACAGGCTGGGACCGCCGATTTGGTAAAAGCGCAGGAACGCCGCTGCCGCCAGGACAACACAGAGGATCGCCCGATGACTTCGGGAAATCGGCCCAGGATTCGCGGGAGCATCGCGCATCAATTCGGTTCCATGAGGCAAAACGCGCCGGCGGAGGTCGTTTCCTCCAGTCCAACCGAATGCCAGCCCGGCAACACCAGCGGACCGTCGGCCCCCGGGAATTTTCCTATGAGCCAGACGGATTTTTTCGTTCGGAGTTGATGAAGGAGATTTGCGTCGGCCGGCCGGTTGAGGACGAGCCAGGGGTGGCGTGACTGGGGGCAATAGTAATTGAAGGCCATGTACCAGGTTCCCGGAGAAATCCACGGATCGTCGTTGTAGAAAACCAGGAGGTCGTCAGGGCCGGCCGAAGCGTCCAGGTCGTGCGCCAGTGTTTGCCAATCCTCCTTTGCCGCCGTGCCGTCGATGCAGCGCTGAATCCCGACGATTGTCAGCAGGCCGATGCTTGAGATGGCCAGGGCGTCGCGAATGAACCTGCGTGGCGGCCAGTTGAAGGCGGCGATGATGGCGTAGACCGCGGGACTGGCAAGAATCGTGTAGCGCAAATAGCCCACCAACGTGGTTTGACGGGCCAAGTCCATGGCAGCGACGAAACCGATGGTTCCAATCCCCCATAAAATCCAGAACAGAAAAACGCGATGGTAAACGAGGCGAATTACCGCCACCGCCACGACGAACACAAATACCGCCAGGACGAATTTGGAGGTCAGCGCCTCGCCGCGAGATTCGCCGAGCAGGAATTCCGCCGGCAAACCGATGATTCGATAGAACGTGAGCCTGGCGTGGTCGGCGACGCGCGCTTCACGGAGGAACGTCGGGGCGAGCGAGGGAAGCGTGTGCTTTTGTTCCATGAACAACGGAATCCACACCATGAGGATGAGGATTGCGCCGGCGGCGAAAGCGGCCATCGTTCGCATTCTGGCGCTGCCGCGGAGCCGGACCGCGGCATAAATCGCCAGGCCGATCAATGCTCCAGCCGATAGATAATGAGTCAACGCGGTGGCGAAGAGGAAGATCGCCAGCGCGATGAGGCGGCGTCTGCTGGGACCGAGGAATTCGATGCGCACCACCTGGTCGGCGCAGCACAATCCAAAAAACAGGAGCATGGGATAGCCGCGGGCTTCCTGGGCGAAATCGATTTGGGCGATCGCCAGCGCCGAAATCGCCGCGGCGAACAGGGCGATCCTGGGTCCGTGGAGAAGTCGGCACAGATCGAAGAAAACGACGATGCCTGCCAAGGAAAAAATGGCTGAGAGCGATCGGATGGCGGCGGCGCCGTTGCCGAAG
>JBEKXM010000273.1:0-6499 GCA_049512115.1 Tepidisphaeraceae bacterium
GTACGCGCAGGAGAGGGCGGTTTTTTTCGGAAGAAATCGGCGGCGTAGCCGAGAGCGCTGGCGCGGCTGGCGAAAAGAGCGCTGGCATGGCCCAGCGCCAAGCGCTGGCATAGCTCAGCGGCAGAGCGCCACCTTGGTAAGGTGGAGGTCCTGGGTTCAATCCCCAGTGCCAGCTTAGGTGAAGAAGTTTTTTAGAGCGTTGGGACTGGAATTTCGGAACAAACTGATCTGGAGGTAACGGACATGGCCAAGGGCGTATTCGAGCGTAAGAAGCCGCACGTGAACGTGGGGACGATCGGTCACATCGACCATGGTAAGACGACGTTGACAGCGGCGTTGAGCGCGCGTTCGTCGTTGAAATACGGAATCGCGGCGAAGGACTACAAGGCGATTGCCAAGGGTGGAACGGAACGAGACGCGAGCAAGACGGTGACGATTTCGGCGGCGCACGTGGAGTACGAATCGGAGAAGCGGCACTATGCGCACGTGGACTGTCCGGGCCATGCGGACTACATCAAGAACATGATCACGGGCGCCGCGCAGATGGATGGGGCGATCCTGGTGGTTTCGGCGGCGGACGGTCCGATGCCGCAGACGCGGGAGCACATTCTGCTGGCGAGGCAGGTGGGCGTGCCGAAGATCGTGGTGTTCCTGAACAAGATCGACCTGGTGGACGATCCGGAGTTGCTGGAGTTGGTGGACATGGAAATCCGGGAGTTGCTGACGAAGTACGGTTTCCCGGGCGAGACCACGCCGATGATCCGGGGCAATTCGCTGGCGGCGTACCAGAACCCGAAGGATGAGACGATTTGCAAGCCGATCGAAGATCTGCTCAAGGCGTTGGACGATTACATTCCGATTCCGCAGCGTGAGATTGACAAGCCGTTCCTGATGCCGATCGAGGACGTGTTCAGCATCAAGGGCCGAGGCACGGTGGGCACGGGGCGCATCGAGCGTGGTCGGATCAAGATCGGGGATGCGGTGGAGATCGTGGGTCTGAAGCCGAGCAAGACGTCGGTGGCGACGGGGGTGGAGGCGTTCAACAAGACGCTGGACGAGGGCCAGGCGGGGGAGAACGTTGGGGTTCTTCTGCGTGGGATTGAGAAGGACGAATTGGAGCGTGGGCAGGTGCTGGCGCAACCGAAGAGCATCACGCCGCACACGAAGTTCGAGGCGGAGGTGTACATCCTGACGAAGGAGGAGGGTGGACGTCACACGCCGTTTTTCAACGGGTATAGGCCGCAGTTCTATTTCCGTACGACGGACGTGACGGGAGCGGCGAAGCTGCTGGGCGGGGCGGAGATGGTGATGCCGGGGGACAACGTGACGATGGAAGTGGAATTGGGCGCCCCGATCGCGATGGAAGAGAAGCTGAGATTTGCCGTGCGAGAGGGGGGCAAGACAGTGGGGTCGGGGGTGGTGACGAAGATTTTGGCGTGAGGAGAATACGCCGCACAAGTGCGACGGCTAAACGGGGAGAGAGTGGATCGGCGGCCAGTGGAGAGAATCCGCTGGCTTTCGATTTCCTGGAAGTGAGCAGTTATGGCGAAAGAAAACCGCGAGATGGTCTGGCTGCAATGCACGGAGACGGGCGACCTGAACTACCGGACGGAACTGAAGGTTGCGGGGGGAGCGCCCAAGATCGAGTTGAAGAAGTATTGCCCGCGATTGCGGAAGCATACGTTGCATAAGATCAAGAGGAAATAGTTGCGAGTGGCGAGTTACGGGTAGCGAGTTGCTCGGAGTTACGCCAGTAGCTCAATTGGCAGAGCGGCCGTCTCCAAAGCGGCAGGTTGGGGGTTCGATTCCTCCCTGGCGTGTGAAGTATCGCCGGCGTGTGAGATATGGAAACGACGAGAACAAAGCCGCAGACGAAGGACGCGATGAGCGACGCGAAAGGCGCGATGAGCGACGCGGAAGATTCAGAGAATGAGGAGTCAGGCGAGCCATCGAAACCGGCTCCGGTGGCGTATGCGCCCATGCCGGCGGCCGGAACGGGCGGGTATTTCCACATTCTCAAAAAGGGCCAGGGATACTGGACACGAATGGGGACGGTGGCGGCGATCGGGCTGCTGGGATTGCTGACGGGGGATTTTCTGTATGGGGAGATCGATCGCGTATTGATGGGCGAGTCGATCGCGAAGTTGATGGGCCGGATACATTTGCAGGATCCGCGCGGGGCGTATTTGCTGGTGACGCTGTTCGCGCTGGTGTACGCGTGGCTGGCGTTCCATTTCATGAACAAGCCGACGAGCGTGGATTTTCTGATCGCGACGGACAGCGAGATGAAGAAGGTGAACTGGACGACCCGCAAGGAGTTGATGGGTTCGACGAAAGTGGTGATCGGATTCGTGGTGGTGATCGCGGTGCTGCTGTTGGCGTATGACCTGTTCTTCCAGTTGCTGTTTTATCTGGTGGGAGTGTTGAAGACGCCGCCGTTTTTCCTTGGCCATTAGAGTGGATGCGCCGATATGCAATTTTTCGTATTGAGAGTGGCGAGCAATAAGGAGGACCGGGTGCGGGAGGCGCTAGCGCGGAAGGTGAAGATCGAGGCGTTGGAAGTGCAGGTGGGGCGGATCCTGGTGCCGGTGGAGAAGGTAAGGCAGATCAAGGACGGCAAGCGGCGCGACACGGACCGCAAGCTGTATCCGGGGTACGTATTCATCGAGTTGGAACTGGACAAGAACGGGATGATCCCGGAAAAGGTCTGGTTCATGATCAAGGAGACGGATGGGGTGGGAGATTTCATCGGTTCCAACGGCAAGCCGACGCCGATGAGCCCCAAGGACCAGGCGAAGATGCTGGAAGAGGCGGAGCGACCGGACGACACGGGCCCGACGATTCAGACGGCGTACAAGAAGGGGGACCGGATCAAGGTGACGGAAGGGCCGTTCGTGAATTTCGAGGGGGACGTGGATGAGATCATTCCCGACAAGGGGATGGTTCGGATCATCGCGACGATCTTCGGGCGGCCGACGCCGTTGGAGTTGGAATATTGGCAGATTGAGAAGATTTGAGATGTTTAGGGCAGAAGGACCCACGGATGGCCATCCGTGGGCTTTGGTGAAGAAAACCGGTTTAGCACCGGAAGTCAGGAGTGTAGGCGATGGCGAAGAAAGAAATCACGGTTCAGTTCAAGCTTCAGGCGCCCGGGGGGACGGCGACGCCGGCGCCGCCGATCGGGCCGGCGCTGGGCCAGCATGGCGTGAATCCCGGTCAATTCATCCAGCGGTTCAACGCGATGTCGGCGCACATGAAGGGGAAGGTGATCGGCTGCCTGGTGACGGTGTACAAGGACCGCACGTTCGACATCGAGTTGAAAAGCCCGCCCGCCAGCGTGCTGCTGAAAGATGCGGTGAAAGCGGAAAAGGGAAGCGGGGAGCCGAACAAGAACAAGATCGGCAAGGTGACGATGGCGCAGTGCAAGGCGATCGCGAAGGAGAAGGGGAAGGATTTGAACGCGTTCGACGAAGACCATGCGGCCCGGATCATCGCGGGAACGGCGCGGAGCATGGGAATCACGGTGGAAGGGTGAGTGGGAAGATGAGTCCGGGTCGAATCAAGGAACTTCTGGATACGAAGCCATTTGAACCGTTCACGGTTTATACGGGCGACGGCAGTACGGTGGATGTTTTGTCGCAGGAATTTGCTTATCTGCGTCCCGGCGGACGTACATTGTTGGTCTCAGTTCCCAAAGTGCGCGGAGCGAAAGAGGAAGAGCAATTCGAGGAGCATCGGATTGACGTATTCCTCATTACCAAGGTAGTATCTCCTGGCAAATGTTTGCGGCGGAATCGCGGCAGGCGTTTGAATTAAAAGAGATTGGCCGTACCACGGGCCGGAACAGTGGGAGCTTCGGCGGGAGGCATTTCCCGCGGTGAGGAGCGAATCAAGACATGCCTGTCATTGTCAAACGATCCAAACGATATAAAGCGGCGGCGCAAAAAGCGGTGGCGGGAGCGTTGCCGGTGGAGAAAGCGATCGAGGTGTTGAAGTCATTTCCGCCGACGAAGTTCGATCAATCGGTGGAGTTGATTTTTTCGCTGGGGATAGACGCGAAGCAGGCGGATCAGATGATCCGGGGTTCGATATCGCTGCCGCATGGGGTGGGGAAAACGAAACGGGTGGTGGCTTTTTGCGCGGAGCACCTGGTGGCACAGGCGACGGCGGCCGGGGCGATTCGAGCGGGGGGACAGGAGTTGGTGGAGGCGATCACGAAGGAGAATTTCACAGATTTCGACGTGGCGGTGGCGACGCCGGACATGATGCGATTCGTGGGCCGGCTGGGAAAGGTCCTGGGACCCAAGGGGCTGATGCCGTCGCCGAAGGCCGGCACGGTGACGCCGGACGTGGCGGCGGCGGTGCGGGAATATGCGGCGGGCAAGATCGAGTTCCGCAACGACACGGGCGGGAACGTGCACAGCGTGGTGGGGAAGATGAGCTTTGATTCGGCGAAGCTGGCGGACAACGTTCATGCGATGATGAGTCAGATTCGCAAGATGAAGCCGCAGACCGCCAAGGGGACGTACATCCGCAAAGCGGTGCTGAAGGGTTCGATGACGCCGGCGGTGGTGTTGGAGGCGGGGAACTAGGTTGGGGCTGCGAACAGCGAAGAACGCGCGTCGCAAGCGACGCGGCTAAACAAAAATCAGAGGCGAACGATGAGTAAGAAAGTCAAAAGTCTGATCGAAAAAGAGCTGACGACGAAATTCAGGCCGCTGGATGGGGTGGCGGTCATCAGCCCCAAGGGCATCGACGGGACGAAGAACAACCAGCTTCGGCGTCGGCTGGGGGCCAAGGGGGTGAAGGTGACGGTGGTGAAGAACACCCTGGCAAGCCGGGCGGCCCAGGGGACGAAGCTGAAGGGCTTCGACAAGCTGCTGGACGGTCCCAGCGCGGTGGTGTACGGCAAAGCGAGCATAGCGACGATCGCGCGGATGCTGGTGGAGGAGCGGAAGCTCAACGAGAAGCTGGAGCTTCGCGGGGTATTTTTTGACGGCGAGGTGTATCCCGGCGAGAAGGGGGTGGAGCAGGTGAGCAAGCTGCCGACGCGGGAGGAGGCGATCGGGGCGATGGTGGCGTCGGTGCTCGGCCCCGGCCGGAGGCTGGTTGGCGCGGTGAAAGGCCCGGCCGGAAGGATCGCCGGGATTTTGAAGGCGATCGAGGAGAAGGCGAAGACGGCGGAGGCTGCGCCTGCTGCGGCGGCGCCGGCGAGCGCTTGAAAAAAAATGGAAATTCCCCCACGGCAGCCGCGGAGGCTTCGCCTTCCGCGCCGTGGGCGTTCGAGGTGAATTGAGCGTCTGACTGTTCTTGATGTCCTTAACGGGTTAAACCGCTTCACGGTGAGGCGGGCATTGAGTCGGGACGCAAAATCGACACGTTCAAGGCCACGTGACGGCCGGGAGATGATTGTCATGGCAGAAGTATCTGAAAAAGTGAAGAAGCTGGCAGACGAAGTGGTTGGGCTGACGCTGAAGGAGGCGGTTGAATTCAGCGCGTACGTGAAGGAAGCGTACGGGATCGAACCGGCGGCGGGCGGGGTGGCGGTGATGGCCGGCCCGGCGGCCGGAGCGGCGGCGGCAGCGCCGGTGGAGGAGAAGACCACCTTCGACGTCGTCCTCAAGGCCGCGGGCGAGAAGAAGATCAACGTCATCAAGGTCGTTCGCACCGCCACCAGCCTGGGCTTGAAGGAGGCCAAGGATTTGGTGGAAGGCGCTCCCAAGACCGTCAAGGAAGCGTTGCCGAAGGCGGATGCCGACAAGCTCAAGAAAGAGTTGGAGGATCAGGGCGCGACGGTGGAATTGAAGTAACTTCCGCGCCAAGCCATTCGACTGTAATTTACGGGAGCACCGGATGTACATCCGGTGCTTCTTTTATGGATTTGGCTGATCATCGCTGGTGGCGGTGGTGACGGTGGTTTTCTGGCCGGGGTGGAGCGAGATGCCGCGAATTTCAATCCACTGGTTGAAGGGGCGGGTTTGCAGTTGCCACTGGCGAATGGAATTCTGGGGTAACGCGACACTGTATTCTCCGACGTAAGTGGAATCGGTGCTTGCGCAGCCTGAGCCGGTGGCGGGAACGAGTTTTCCAGTGTGGTCGATGGCAACGAGGCGGAGGTCCCGGCTTGTCGCCGTATGTCCGGCATAGGCGAAGACGACGTGGGTCCGGCGATTGACGATAAAGGTGTTGCTGATGAGAAAAGAGCCGTCCTGGCCTGCCTGCGAGGAGGATCCGGTGCCGGAGGCGGTGAAGATAGTGGTCCAATTGCCGGCGGCGACGTCGGCATGGAGGGTTACACCGGCGGGCGAGTCGGGGAGTACGACCGCTTCTGCATCGATATCGGAGATCGGTTTGCCGGCCTTGTCCTCAGCAGTGGTGGAGGAAGAGCCGTGGCTATTGGAGAGGAACCAGCGGACGGCGGCGCGGTCGGGCGATCCAACGACGGAATAGTTCATGGTAACGGCGATCTCGCGTGAGACGCAGCCGGGCTGAGGCGATG
>JBEKXM010000274.1:0-6498 GCA_049512115.1 Tepidisphaeraceae bacterium
TGATGCTCAGCACCAAACTGGATTGCTCCACTCCGCGATCTTCGCGCAGCAATTCCATCCCGCTGTCGATGATTTGCCGGGTGGTGCCGAAGTGCAGGAACGAGCAATGCGGCAGCACTTGCGCAGTGAAGGTGATTTTGCTGAATTGCCTGAACAACCTCTCGAGCAGTTGATCGTTCCACTTCGATCCGCTGCCGCGCGCACTGTTGCGGTGATGCTCGGGGGTAACATCACGTCCAAGCGCGCAGCAGATTTCCCGGTAAAAGTCCAGGCCCAATGTTTCGATTGCCCGCCCGACCTCTCCGGACCACCGCAGATCATCGGCCCCTTCACCCACCCCGCAGCACCGCAGCAACGCGACGGCAGTGGCCGCATCGAACGCGATGACGCCGATATCCAGCACCGATTGGCCATATCGGTCGATCGCCTGCTGCCGCTCTTGCTCCGCAACGGTCGGCTTCTGTAGGTACAGTCGAACCGCCCCACCGGCGGCCTGGCCGTTCGGCACGGTGCAGTAAACGCCGTGCTTGGCCGCCCGCTGCGGCGTGGCGTGCGAGCCGAGACCCGTGATGCCGGTGTCGGCAAAACGCACCGCCACGGGGTCAAAGCTGAGCAGCACGTCTCCGGCGGTGATGACGGTCTGACCGTTGCCGGCCGGTGTCGGCGGCAACGCCAGATACGTAGCGATCTGCCGGTCAAACAAAGTATGCGCGATCGCGCTGTCGCTCTCGCCGGGCACGGGAATGAATATCTTTCCGCACGGCCCATAAGCGGGTAAACGACGGGAATCACCACCGGCATGGACAATCAGAACCCGCAACTGCCGCAAGGTCGCAAGCCAGTCGTCGGGACCGGCCCTTGGCCCGGACGTCCGCCGCAGCACCTCGCACAAACACAGCACGGTGCTACCCCCGCTGCCAATGCGTTGCTGAGGCGGGTCGGCAACGACCAGCACCTCATACACCCCCGCCAGCAGGCCCAACTTCTGCCGAAGTTTCAATTGCGATTCGTACGCCGCCGCCTGCGCCGCGTTTGGCGCGGTGACAATCAGAAAATCCCAAGGGCGGGCGCTCGGTTGCATAGGCAATAGAAGTTGGATTACGAAGCCGGCGGCACGGGGCCGGCCAGAGTCGCGTACTCTTCCAGCGGGCTGCGATCCCCACTGGTGACCAACTCCAAGTCGCGCCGGAGAATCGCCAGACGCGTCTCGATGAATCGGCGGGCCACGGCTTGCTTGCGCGGGTTGCCCTTCCCCTGGGCCAGGAAAAGATGCCCCACCAACACCGTGATGGCCGAATCCACCAGCCGTCGGCCGTGCAGGTCGGTGTATCCCGGTCCCTTTTCCTTGGCGAACGCCACCGCCTTGAGCACCAGTTCCCTGGCCTCGACCAGTTTCGATTTAAGCCGATTGAGAACATCGTCGGACCAGTCCTTCTGCTCCAATTCCAGGGCGCGATTCTCGAACGCGCCGCTGCACACGCCGCGCACCGCCGCCACGATCTGCAATTGGCTGGTTCCTTCGTAGATCGTCGTGATGCGCGCATCGCGCAGATGCCGCTCCACGGGATAATCCTCCATGTATCCCGATCCGCCCAGCACCTGTATCGACTCGTTGGCCACCTTCACGCACATTTCCGAAGCATAGTATTTGCTCATCGGCGTGAGCATGCCGTTCAGACGCTTGTAAACTCGCGCATCGTTCTTGCGCCGCTTGAGTTCCTCCGCGTCGGTGGGCGGGCGAGTTTCCAGAACACGCAGATTGTTGTTCTCCAGATCGCAGATGCGCGCCGTCTCGTACACCAGGGCCCGTGCCGCTTCGATGGCGATCTTCATCTCGGTGACCATCTCGGCCACCGCCGGCAATTTCTCGATCGATACGCCGAACTGTTTACGCGCGTAGGCGTAGCGGCGGGCCACGCGGAACGCGGCCTCGGCGATGCCCAGCGATTGGGCGGCGATGCCCACCCGCGCTCCGTTCATCAGGCTCATCACGTACGGCACCAGTCCACGCTGCCGCTCCCCGATCAGCAGCGCAGGCGCATCGTCATAGACCAGTTCGCAAGTCGGCGAACCATGGATGCCCAGCTTTTCTTCCAGATGGCGCACCCGGATGCGGCTGGAGCGTTCGGCCAGGAACAGGCTGAGGCCGCGCCCATCGGTCGTTCCCGCCTCGGACCGGGCCAGCGTCAGTAGAACTTCGCCGCACCCGTTGGTGATGAATCGTTTCACTCCCGTCAGCCGCCACCGCCCTTCTTCATCCTGCCACGCCCGCAGCGACACCGCTTGCAGGTCCGATCCCGCGTCCGGTTCCGTTAGCACCATCGCGCCCGTCAACTCCCCTCGGGCAAACCGTGGCAGGAACTGGTCCTTCACCGGCTGATCGGCAAATGCGTTGATCGTGTCCGCGATTCCTTGCAACCCGAACAGATTCATCAGCGACGCGTCGCCCCGGCTGACGATCTCGTTGGCCATGGCGTAAATCAAGTTGGGGCAATTCAGCCCGCCGTACTGGCGAGGCAGCGTGAACCCCATCAAATCGGCCTGGGCGAGCGCTTTGAGATTCTCGCGCATCGAGCGGTGCAGCGTGACCGTCCCATCTTCGTTCAGAAGATTGCCCTGGCGGTCGATCTCCTCGGCGCGCCCGGCGATGTGGTTGGCGGCGATGTCGCCCACGATGCACAGAATCCGCCGGTAATTGTCGATGGCGTCCGCCGCATCCAGCGGGCCATAGCCCCCATCAGCCGCGCCGCCAAAGTCGTCCTCCTGCGCCGCGGCGATCTCGGCCAGGTGGAGGTGGCCGAATAGGAACTGGAGATCGTCGTTGTCCGTGAAGTAGTTGCCCATGGGCTACCGTTCCAATTCATTTCATCCGCGCTCGCGGATCGCCTTGATCATCATCGGGATCACCTTGTTGAGGTCTCCGACAATCCCGTAATGGGACACGCCGAAGATCGGGGCATCTTTGTCCCAGTTGATGGCGATGATCTTGGCGGATTCTTCCATCCCGGCGCGATGCTGCACGGCGCCGCTGATGCCGCAGGCGATATACAGCGCCGGCCGCACCGTCGTGCCCGTTTGTCCCACCTGATGTTCCTTGCCGACGAAGCCGCTGTCGACGGCAGCCCGGCTGGCGCCGACCGCGCCGCCCAACACCCCCGCCAGATCGTGGATCATCCGGAAATTATCCTTGCTCCCCACCCCCCCGCCGCCGGCGACGATGATCCTGGCCCCTTTCAGATTCACCTTGCGCTTCACGCGATGCCGCTCGATCAGTCGCACCGCCTGCTCGAAGTCGTTGAATTCGATCTTCTCCTCGATGATCTTGCCGCTGCGCCGCGGATCGCCGTCCCCCATCCGCAACACGCCTTCGCGGACGGTGGCCATCTGCGGCCAGCGGTCGTGGTTGACGATGGTCGCGATGATGTTCCCGCCGAACGCCGGGCGAATCTGTAGCAGAAGATTTTCATGGGTGATCTTCGTGCGCGGATCGGTGTAAGCCCCGATCCGCAAATCGGTGCAATCCGCGGTAAGGCCGGCACGCATCTCCGAGGCAATTCGCGGCGCCAGGTCCCGGCCCAGCGGCGTCGCCCCGTACAGAACGATCTGCGGCTTGTACTTGCCAATCAACTGGCACAGGACCCGCGCATACGGCAGCGTCCGGTGGAATTCCAAGCGCGTGTCATTGACGTAGTAAACGTGATCCACCCCGTGTGCGATGAGCCGGTAGGACAGCTCGCGCACGTTCCATCCCACCAGCACCGCGCCGACGCCGACTCCCAGCTCATCCGCCAACTCCCGCGCCTTGGAGCACATCTCCACCGACGTATCGCTCAGGTGCTCGTCTTCCTGCTCGGCGTAAATCCAAACCTCGCCTTTACGATTCGGTTCAATCATGGGCAAGCCTGTGTGCCCTGGGGCACAACCGCTGTATTCGTTTCCCTCATCCCAACGTATGGTCCTTGATCAACTCATGTATCATCTGCCGCACGGCTTTTTCATTCGGTTCCACGGGCGTAAATCCCTCCTTGGTCAGGACGATGGATTGCACGCGGTGTACCTTGGTGGGCGAGCCGCTCATGCCGCACCACTTCAAGTCGGCCTTGATGTCGTCCAGGTCCCACTGCTCGATGAGCAAGCCGCCGGCTTTAAGCAGCTCGCCGCGACGGGCTTGCTCGGCTTCTTTCTCCGCAGCGGACGCGGCGGGTATTGCTGCCCCCACCTGGTTGCCGATCTCACCCGGGGAGCGGGCGCGCTTGAATCGCATGACCCGCTTGGCGGCCGCCGGACGCGGCTCATTGGCGCTGTCCAACACCGTCAACAACAGCGGCAATCGGGCCTCCAGCACCTCCCATCCGTTACCGACGTTGCGCCGCACACGGATCGTGCGATCCGTCAAATCAACCAGTTGTTCGAAATAAGTCACCTGCGCGACACCCAGCTTCTCCGCCAGTTGCGGACCCACCTGGGCCGTGTCCCCGTCGATGGCCTGCCGCCCGCAGAACACCAGGTCGAACCGATCGATCTTGTGGATCGCCCGGCTGAGGATATAGCTGGTGGCCAGGGTATCGCTGGCCGCCGCGCGGCGGTCGTTGACCAGAATCGCCCGGTCCGCGCCCCGGTACAAACATTCACGCAGCACCTCGGCCGCCCCCACCGGCCCCATCGTCAACACCGTGACGCTGCCCCCGAACCCATCGCGGATTTGCAACGCCGCTTCCAACGCGTGCAGATCGTCCGGATTGAACACGGCCGGCAGCGCGCCGCGATTGACCGTGCCGTCCGCCTTCATCGCCTCGCCCGTGACATTGGCGGTGTCCGGCACCTGCTTCACGCAAACGATGCTGTCGTATCCCACCGGCGTTTTCTCCAAATTGTTCGACGTCCGATGGCCGATGGTTAACCGACAGGACGGTGCAGAGTCAAGCTACGGGGCCGCTTCAGACCGGCTCCCAAGCGCGGGCTGCCTCACCATATCCCCAGCGAATCTCTCGCCAGTTCTCGAAAGTCCCGGCAGATGGCTACGGCTTCCTTTGCGTCGGCCGCCGTCGGGGTTGTTCCCGGATATCGCGGCAAGACCGCCCAACCCGACAACCCATTCATTTTGGACAACAGAACTCCCCACATCGGCTCAACGGCCAGCGCCAATCTCAGCAAGGCCGCCAGGTCATGGGTCTTGGCGTAGGCAATTGACGATTCGGTGAGACGCGCCTTCAGGTACTTCTCGACACATTGCTGGCAGTGAAAACACATGGGATCATACCGCGTGCGCTTGCGCGACCGCAGCAGCAGCAAGACGACGTCGTAATCGCCTTCGGCCTTTTGCACCCACTCTCGCGTCGTCGGCAGCATAGAGCACGATTCCCTTCTCCATGATTTCCTTCAGGAAAAAATCGTTCCACCCGATCCGCCGCTCAACCTCCGGCTCCGAACGCACGAGCAGGTCCATCGGAAAATCAACGTCCAGCAACTGGCGAATCCGCGTTGCCTGATGGTGACTGGAGCCGCAGTAATCCATCAGGACGAGCAGATCGACATCGGAGTCCACCGTGGGTGTGCCGTAGGCGTATGAGCCGAACAGAATGATCCGCCGCGGCGAGACCTTCAACGCCACGTCATCCGCCAGCCGCAGAATATTTTGCGCGTCAACCACGGGAAATATTATACCAAGAAGGTCGTCTCGCCGCCGCTCGTCGCAGAGAGACCTCGATTCGCTTGCTCATCATGCCGCGATGGGTTTGATCCGCCGCATGGCCCGGCGGTTGACTTGGCTGAGTTCCCAATTCTTCTGCAAATTCAGCCAAAACTGCGGGCTGGCGCCCAACGCCAGCGAGAGCTTCACCGCCATTTCGGCACTAATTCCGCGCTTGCCCCGGCAAATCTCGTTGACGGTCTTGCTCAACACACCGATATGGGCGGCCAGGGCGGATTGCGCGATCCCGCGTTCCTCCAACTCATCGGCCAGCACGGCGCCCGGATGGACTGCAATCGTATGCGGCATGGTCCACCTCGGAAAACTTTCAGTTCGGCTTACCTTTTCAGCGGGCAACCTTTCTTGCAGGCCCGGTGTGTGTCGCGGGCTGGATGGACTTGGGGATACGGTACTCTTTCAGGTCCTCGGCGACGCCGCGAACGCTATAGCCATGTTCCCGGGCGTATTTGTCCCGGAAATTCCGGATCTCGGTAATGATTGGGTCTTTCGTCATGGCAGTTCCTCAGGAGTACATATTGCGGGGAACGGCAAGTCCGAGGCAAGGATGATTTTTTCCATGGTCTTGCACGTGCCCATAAGCGGCCAACGGTCCCCACAGCGAACCGTATCCGGTTTGACCCGGCATGGTGCGACACGCTAAATTTGCGGCCATGCAAACGCTTCGCGGTACGCTTCTGCGGCCCCGTTCAGTCGTTGACTGTCAGGTAACTCCCGGCGCCATGCTCCGCATCGGCGATGACGGCCGCATCGCCGAGATCGGCGCCCAGGCCCCCGGCGTCCGCGACGAA